>JAJQAI010000011.1 GCA_021203915.1 Prevotella sp.
CAAACCCTTTATCCAATATACGGAACTATCGGTTTAACATATAGAATCAAATAAACACAAATAAAAAACACCATGAACAAATTTTTTCTAACCCTTGTAGCTTTAACCATGAGCCTTGTAGCCATGGCAACGGACTACACTGATATTATGGCAATCAACTTGGGCGCTGGAGACCCAGTTATTGAGGAGGCAACCGTTTCGGTTACTCAACAAGAAGATGGTAGCTATACTTTTGAACTTGATAATTTTATCTATGACAACGCAGGAAGTACAATGGCTATTGGCAATATAGTACTTTCAGGAATAACGGCAACAGAAGTTGATGGCACTATAAACCTTGAGACTTCTCAAACGGTTAGAATCACCTCTGGCGATGATCCTTCTGTTTCATTTTGGATGGGACCACTGCTTGGAGAGATTCCAATAGTTTTAAATGGAAAAATTAGCAATAATGAGCTCTATGCCGTAATAGGGATTTCTGCTAGCGGATTAGGCTTGAATCTAACTGTTACCTTCGGTACTAATTATAAGGAGTACTCTGGCAGTATGTCAATCACTCTAGGAGATAGTGAGTCAGAACAAACTTCTACACTTTATGTTGGTGAGCAAGCAGATGGTGCATATGCATTCTTGCTTAAGAACTTTATATACACTGTTTCTGGTGTTACAACAGGAATTGGTAATATCAAGCTCTCTGACGTTGTAGCAACAACTGGGGATGATGGAACAATAAGTCTTCATGCAGAGCAAACCATAAGAATTACTTCTGGCGATGATTCATCAGTTTCATTTTGGATGGGTCCATTGCTTGGCGATGTAGCAGTTCAAATGAATGGAGAAATTAAAGATGATAAACTTTCTGCTGAAATCCATATTCCTTTCTCTGGTCAAGATATCGTTGTTAAGTTTGAAGGCGATACCACCCCCGCTGGAATTAACGCTATAAAGACTGCTACTACGGGAAAAGAAACCATCTTTGATGCCTCAGGAAGAGTTCTAAGCTCACCTACCAAAGGACTAAACATCATTCGTAAAGCTGACGGGAGGACCATTAAGGTTTTAAATAAATAAAGATTTTAACTTTAAAAGAATCAATCCCGGGCTAAAAGAAAAGAAAGTTCGGGATTTTTCTCTTTTTATTATAGCCAAAAGAAATTTTCATTTTTTTCTTCTTATGAAGAATTATCCCTTTAAAACAAGGATGAGGGTTCGTGATTACGAATGCGATATCCAAGGTATCGTTAACAATGCTAACTATTTTCATTATGCTGAGCATACAAGACATTTATTTCTTAAATCACTAGGATTAAGTTTTTCTCTTATGCATGAAAAGGGCATAGACCTTGTAGTAGCACGAGTAAATGCTCAATTTAAGATACCTCTTAAAAATGATGATGAGTTCATATCCTGCTTAGATTACAAAAAGGAGGGTCTTAAGTATATATTTTATCAAGACATCTATAGAGTAAGGGATGAAAAGCTTTGCTTCAGAGTAGAATCCATAAGCGTTTGTATTATAAATGGAAAGCTCTCTTTTTCAGAAGAAATTGATAAAGCTCTAAATCTATAACTATTCTTATGCAAATTGGCAATATAGAATTTGGTTACCGCCCGGTAATGCTAGCACCTATGGAAGATGTTACTGACATCGGCTTTAGGATGCTATGCAAAAGATTTGGGGCCTCTATGGTGTATACCGAATTCATTAGTGCCGATGCCTTGGTAAGATCCATAAAATCGACTATGGAAAAACTTACCATTAATGATAGTGAAAGACCCGTAGGTATACAAATTTATGGTAAGGATGTTGACTCAATGAGGGAGGCTGCAAAAATTGTAGAACAAGCTCGTCCTGATATAATTGACCTTAATTTCGGCTGTCCGGTAAAAAAAGTTGCAAACAAAGGTGCAGGGGCTGGAATGCTAAAGAATATTCCGCTTATGCTTGAAATAACTAAGACGGTAGTTAACGCGGTAAAAACTCCCGTTACGGTTAAAACAAGACTTGGATGGTCAAAGGAAGAACTTATTATTGAAGACCTAGCCGAAAGACTTCAAGACTGTGGGATCAAGGCTCTTACTATTCATGGACGTACACGCTCTGAGATGTACACAGGTAAAGCTGATTGGACTTTAATTGGAAAGGTTAAGCAAAACCCACGTATTACAATACCAATAATTGGTAATGGTGATATCACGTCAGAAGAAGAAGCTCTTGAGGCTTTTAACTCCTATGGCGTAGATGCTATAATGATAGGTAGGGCAACATTTGGGCGTCCATGGATATTTAAGGAAATAAGAGATGCTTTAGATAAGGTAGATTCAAAAGAAGAACTAGATTTTAATCAAAAGCTTGATATAATCGAAGAACATATTAGAATTAATGTTGAGCGCATAGATGAATATCGTGGGATACTGCACACACGTAGGCATCTTGCCGCAACACCTATATTTAAAGGTATTCCCGACTTTAGACAAACTCGTATCGCTATGCTTAGAGCAACCACTATGGATGAACTAATAAGTATACTTGAAGATTGTAGAAGAAGATTGGGATAAAACTAAAAAAATTAAACCATAATTTACGTATGACAACTCAAGGTTATAAAACAAAAGAATTTAACGTTCCAGTAAAAAGATACTGCCAAACCTTAGACTTAAAGGAGAATGAAGAGTTAATTCGTCTATATAGGCAAGCTCATGACAAAGAACATTTCTGGGATGAGGTAAAAGAAGGCATAAAAGAGGTTGGAATTCTAGAAATGGAGATTTACATCCTTGGAACTAGGCTATTTATGATTGTGGATGCACCTTTAGACTTTGATTGGGACAAGGCAATGGAAAAGCTTTCAAAGCTTCCACGTCAAGAGGAATGGGAGGATTATGTAGCTCGTTTCCAGGAATGCTCTTCGGGTGCCACATCATCAGAGAAATGGAGGATGATGGAAAGGATGTTCTATATATATGACTAAAGCTACAATAAAAAAACTCCACCAAAAATGGAAGCTAAAGAATTTCGTTTGGAGAAATATTTGACCGAGGGTGTCGAAAACATAGTAAAAGGCGCTCTTAGGGCTTCCCTATCCAACCCAAAGGAAAGCATTTTTATGACAAAATTTGCTTTAAATAGTAGGAAAGCCTCTAAAAAAAGAAAAGAGGCTGAAGAAAAAGGAAAGCATATACCACCATTTCTAATTGCTAGTATTACAAATGCTTGCAACCTACACTGCGTTGGATGTTATTCAAAGGCTGTCAATTCACGCAATGAGAAAAAAGAAAAAGACTTTCTTAAAAGTGAGGATTGGGAGAAAATCTTTTTGGAAGCCTCTTCTCTTGGCATTTCCTTTATCCTTTTAGCAGGAGGAGAGCCACTTCTTAAAGAAGATGTGATTTTAAAAGCTGCTGGGGTAACAAGTATCTTATTCCCAGTGTTTACCAATGGTGTAATGCTTAAAGAGAAATACTTAAGAGGCTTTGATAAAAACAGAAATTTAATTCCTGTACTAAGCATTGAAGGAAACGAGGAAACAACTGATAGACGCCGGGGGCAAGGCGTATACACGATGCTAAAGAAAACAATGGAACATCTTCAAAAAAAAGGAATTCTTTTCGGTGCATCCGTCACAGTTACAACAAGGAATATTGAGGAAATATTTTCTCTTGATTTTATAGACTTCCTATATCAAAGGGGCTGCAAACTTGTGATTTATGTTGAATATGTGCCAATGAATGAAATCACAAAATCTTTAGCTCCAAGGGTTTCTGAACGAGAGTATATAGAAGAAAGACTTTCTTTTCTTCGTTCTAAAAAAGAAGATATCGTTTTTATCTCATTCCCTGGGGATGAAAAGACTTCGGGAGGTTGTCTTGCTGCAGGAAGAGGATTTTTCCACATAAACTCTTTTGGTGAGGCAGAACCTTGTCCTTTTTCTCCATATTCTGATATAAACGTTAAAGATGTGGGGCTTAGTAAAGCTCTAGAATCAAAAATGTTTCTTTCGCTAAGAAATAGCGGTATACTTACAGAAGACCACGATGGAGGTTGTGTGCTATTTAGAAAGGATGAAGAGATAAAAAAATTGGCAGCGTCTTCTATGTCATAAGGCTTTAGGAAAAAAACCACAGGAAGAAATAAAATTAGGTCCACTATAGCGACCGTTCAAGGAATATAAATCATCTAAAAAAGATTTTTTTAGATGATTTTTCTTTAATTTTGCATTGTTAGCCACTCAAAGAGAAAAAAACCACATGAGAC
>JAJQAI010000073.1 GCA_021203915.1 Prevotella sp.
TTTCTAAGGAGAACATTCTTTTTTCTTATTTTAAGGGGAACCCAAATTGGATCCCCCTTAACTTAATTTCATATGATGCTTTATGAAAAAAATTATTCATTAGCTAGCCTTTCTTTAATAGCCTTAGAATCAGCCTCATAACCTGGCTTATCCAAAAGTGCAAACATATTCTTCTTATATGCCTCTACACCTGGCTGATTGAAAGCATTAACACCAAGGATATTTCCTGAGATACCGCAAGCCTTCTCAAAGAAATAAATCAGTTGACCAATGTAGAACTCATTAAGTTCAGGAACTGAGATACGGATGTTTGGAACACCTCCGTCAACGTGTGCTAGACGAGTTCCAAGCTCAGCCATCTTGTTAACTTGGTCAATACGCTTGCCGGCTAGGAAGTTTAGACCATCAAGATTCTCCTCATCACTTGGGAACAAAAGAGTGTGAGCAGGCTGTTCAATGCTAATAACAGTTTCGAAAATAGTGCGCTCACCTTGCTGAATCCACTGTCCCATTGAGTGAAGATCGGTGGTAAAGTCACATGAAGCAGGGAATATACCCTTGTTGTCCTTACCCTCACTCTCACCGAAAAGCTGCTTCCACCACTCACTTACGAAGTGAAGTTTTGGCTGGAAATTAACCATAATCTCTGTCTTCTTGCCCAAAAGAGAATAAAGAGCATTACGTGTTGAAGCATATATTGCTGCAGGGTTGTCGCAGAATGGAACATTAATGCCACAAGCCTTTTCCATCTCTAAAGCGCCCTCAACAATCTGTACAATGTCAAAGCCAGCGCAAGCAATTGGAAGAAGACCAACTGGTGTAAGAACAGAGAAACGTCCACCAACATCATCTGGGATAACGAAAGTCTTATAACCCTCTTTGTCTGCTGCTTGACGAGCAGCGCCCTTAGTAGCATCAGTAACAGCAACAATTACCTTCTTAGCAGCCTCTTTGCCAATTTGCTCCTCGCATTGCTTCTTAAGTAAGCGGAAAGTTAGAGCTGTTTCTGTTGTCGTACCAGACTTAGAGATATTAATAACTCCAAACTTCTTTCCTTTAAGATACTCAGTAAGTTCACTTAAGTAATCCTCACCAATGTTATTACCAGCAAAAAGTATTGTTGGATTCTCTCCCTTATTAACTAACCATGAGAATGAATTGCTTAGAGCCTCGATAACGGCACGAGCACCAAGATAGCTACCTCCAATACCAGCAACTACTACTGCCTCGCAATTCTCTCTTAAAACATTGGCACAAGCTTGTATTTCCTCAAGGAAATCAGTTGTGATTGATGATGGCAAGTGAAGCCATCCAAGATAGTCATTACCAGGGCATGTCCCTTCTTCTAGCGCTTTTTGAGCTACGTTTACCTTTGCCTCATAGCCCTTAATTGTTCCTTCAGGAAGAAACTGCGCAGCCTTTGTTACATCTAATGTGATATTTTTCATTTTTTATTAGTTTTTTTGATCCTTCACTATCTAAAAGAATCGGTTAATAATTTTATTTCAACTTGTGGTGATGTGCGCTCATAAAGTATGTTATACATAGCATCTAGTATGGGCATATTAACATGAGAATGGCGATTGATTTCCTTTATACATTTTGTTCCAAAAAAGCCTTCTGCAATCATCTCCATTTCTATTTGTGCACTCTTTATACTATAGCCTCTACCAATCATAGTACCAAAGGTACGATTTCTTGAGAACTTAGAATAGCCCGTAACGAGCAAATCACCTAAATAGACAGAGTCCATCATATCTCTTTCAAGTGGGGATACCTCTTTTAAAAAACGCGACATCTCACTTACAGCATTGGCCATTAGTACGGCTTGAAAATTATCACCATACTTTAGACCACTACATATACCAACTGCAATGGCATACACATTTTTTAGCACAGAGCAAAACTCTATTCCAGTTACGTCAGTACTGGTTTTTGTCTTTATATACTCACTCTCTAAAAGTTGAGCAAAACTCTCTGCCTTATCTTTATCTCTACAACCTATAGTAAGATAGGAAAGTCTTTCCATTGCCACCTCTTCAGCATGGGATGGACCGCCCAAGCACGCTATATTATCATACGGCACATCATAGGCTTGATGGAAGTACTCCGAGCATACAAGATTGTTATCTGGCACTATTCCCTTAATAGCAGTTACAATAAATTTGTCTTGAAGACTTGTTCGAAGTTTCTTTAAGTGATTCTTAAGAAAAGGTGAAGGAGTAACATATATTAGGGTATCGTATGCTTGTGCGATTTTATTTATATCGTTAGAGAACGCTATTTTATCAATGTCAAAATGTACCTCGGTAAGATAAGCGGGATTGTGCCCAAGTCTGATAAAGTCTTCTATGCGATCATCTCTTCTGATATACCAACCAATATGACCAGTTTTATTTAAAACGATTTTAGCAATAGCTGTTGCCCAACTACCGCCACCAATAATCGCTATCTTTCCGTGGTCAAACATCAAAAGTTATACCTCATTTCTTATTTGCCTCAGCAATCCACGAGGCAAAGGTTTCAACATTTGGATTTTCGTATCCAAGTTTATACTTTTTGTTAACCCCTATTAAATCCATCTGAAGTTTCTGAGGATTTACCTCCTTAATATCGCTTATAAGATTGTATCCTGACTTATTAAGAACTGCTACCCAGCACTCTGGAACCCCAATCTCTGCCCACTCCGCGGGAGAGCTCTTTTGGGGCTTCTTTTCTGGGCGCATCTGCGGGAAGAACAAAACTTCCTGAATGGACTGTTGAGAAGTTAAAAGCATTACCAAGCGATCAATACCTATACCTATACCGCTAGTTGGAGGCATACCATATTGAAGGGCACGAAGGAAATCATGGTCAATAATCATAGCCTCATCGTCCCCTTTATCGGCCAAGGCCATCTGATCACGGAAACGCTCTTCCTGATCTATTGGGTCGTTTAACTCCGAATAAGCATTGGCTAGTTCCTTTCCATTAACCATAAGCTCAAAACGCTCAGTAAGTCCTGGTTTACTTCTATGTAGTTTTGTTAGTGGCGACATCTCAACCGGATAATCGATAATAAAGGTTGGCTGAAGGAAAGTGCCCTCGCAGAACTCTCCAAATATCTCATCGATGAGTTTTCCCTTACCCATAGTAGAGTCTATTTCAAGTCCTAGTTTTTGACAAACCTCTCTTATAGCGTCTTCATCCATACCCTCAAGATCATAGCCGGTTTTTTGCTTTATTGCCTCAAGGATAGGGATTCTAGGATATGGGGCTTTAAAACTAATGGTATTACCTGAAATAACGCTTTCGGGCTTGCCATTAACAGCCGTTGAAATCCTTTCGAGTAGATTTTCAGTAAAACTCATCATCCAATTGTAATCCTTATACTGAACATAGAGTTCCATACAAGTAAACTCTGGATTATGAGAACGGTCCATGCCCTCATTTCTGAAATTTTTACCAATTTCATACACACCCTCAAAACCGCCTACTATAAGACGCTTAAGGTAAAGCTCAGTTGCAATACGCATATACATATCAACATTAAGAGCATTAAAGTGCGTGATAAACGGACGAGCAGTAGCACCACCCGGTATAGATTGAAGTATTGGGGTCTCAACCTCTGTATAGCCAGCCTCATCAAGTATCGAGCGAAGCGTTCTAAGTACAGTAGCACGCTTAAGGAATGTATCCTTTATTTCAGTATTGACTATAAGGTCAACATAACGCCTACGATAACGCAGTTCGGGGTCATCGAACTTATCGTATGCCACACCATCCTTATATTTTACTATTGGTAGTGGCTTTAGACTTTTTGAAAGAAGTGTAAGGCTCTCAGCATGAACACTAATTTCACCCATTTGAGTACGGAACACATAGCCCTTTACGCCAATAAAATCACCAATGTCAAGCAAGCGCTTAAAGACTATGTTGTACATATCTTTATTCTCACTTGGGCAGATATCATCTCGCGTAATGTAGACCTGTATTCTTCCTTTAGAGTCTTGGATTTCAGCAAAAGAAGCTTTACCCATTACTCTTTTACTCATAAGACGACCAGCAATTACGACCTCTCTTCTTTGGGCGTCGTCCTTAAAGTCGTTTTTTATATCTAAAGAAAAAGCGTTTGTTGGAAACTCTTCAGCAGGATATGGGTTTATTCCCATATCACGCAATTCTTTAAGACTCTCTCGGCGGATAATTTCTTGCTCGCTAAGCTCTAAAATGTTCATACAAAACTATTTTAAAGTACCACAAATAAAG
>JAJQAI010000096.1 GCA_021203915.1 Prevotella sp.
ACAATTATTCCTTTCTATGCCATATCCTTAATACGCGCCGGTAGATGACTACTAAGTTTATTATAGATATCAGTACAAAAAGTATAATACCAAGTAAAATTGATGGCATCATCGATAGATCATCTATTTGTGGGAAAAGGCTCTCAATAACTCCCATATAATACCCTCGTAGGAAAAATACAATTATAAGAGCTATTATTAGCACTATAGCATTTAGCCCCAATGTTAAAAGTTCATATGGAAGAGCAACACTTTTAGGACTATAGCCAATAAGAAGCAGATTCTCAAGTTTTGTAGTGTTCTTTTGAACTAGTAGATAAATGCTTAGCATTAATATATAGAAGCTCAAAATACTAATAACTATACCTATAACAATAACTACAGTAGTTACTAGCTTTAAGAAATAGGCAGTTTTCTCACTGTCTAATTTATCTTGATCTACCTCATAGCCTTTTTCGTCCAAAAATTTCATGATCCTCTCATCCGTAGGATTGGTAACCTCTACAATAAGTCTTGAGGGGTCAGCCTTGCTCTCTCTTGCATAATATTCGTTAGCCCAATCCATAAATTCCTCGGGCACAAGTATGGTATTTAGTCGATTAGAAAAACCGATTACCTTTCCTTTAAATTCATCTTGGTGATGATTGCCATGAATATAAATATGAAAATCTATCATTCCAAAGAGTCCATCGCTTATTTTTGGTAAAGCGTGTGTTTGGGCAAATCCAAAATTATACATATTGATATATGCACGAGGAAGGATTATTGGAATCTCATGTTGCCCTACGGTGTATTTCCATTCATCAAGCGGAACATCTACAAACTTACTTGGAATGCTCTCAAAGAATATCTCTGAAGAAAGTACATTTACTCCACTTACACCCATTTTGGCACTCACTCTAAATTCAGAGCTTGTAAATTTACCTACTTCTTTAACAAAACTTTGGCTCGAAAAATCTTTTATCTCTTTAGGGGAAAATGAGTTTGAACGCCCAGATATTGTATTTAAAGTTCCAATTCTCTTACTTACAATTAGATAATCTGCCTTCATAAAGCTATCCTCTGAGGTAAGAATAGGCATAATATCTGAATACATCTGAACCCCTAGTAAGACAATTAGCATGCCAATAAGGTTTGCAAAAGCAAATCCTATAAACTGCGAAGGGTTAATATGTTGCCTAAGTAATTTCCAGATGAGCATCATAACTTAATGTGGTTTTGATAATTTAGGTCCATGTGCTTTCCAATGCTTGTTGCAATAAGAGAAGCACCTTGACTTTTCACCTCTTCAATCATTATCTCTGCCATAATAGAAGAATTCCCTTCATCTAAATGGCTAATAGGCTCATCCATAATAAGAAAGTCAAATGGTTGAACTAGAGCCCGTATCATAGCAACACGTTGTTGTTGTCCAAATGATAGGTGAGAGGCTTTTTCATTAATCTTATCTAAAATACCAAGAGCTTTAAACCAACGGGTTATTTCTTCCCTTGTCTTATGATGGGTTAGACGATTTTTTATTTCCACATTCTCTAGGGCTGTAAGCTCAGGAAAAAGTCTTAGCTCTTGAAATAAGTAACTAATCTTATTTTTTCTTACTTCCACCCAATCCCTAACTTTTAGGGAGGCTGCCTCGAAAGAGTCTATCATTATTTTTCCTTGATAATCATGGCGGTAGCCAATAACGTAACTACAAAATGTACTTTTTCCCTTTCCGCTATCAGCCTCTAAAAGGTATGATTGTCCTTTTTCAAATGTTACATCCTTACCCCAAAGCTCAGACTTTAAACCAGTGTTAGAAGAAAAAACATTGGGTATAACCGAGTGGAATTCTATTTTATTCATCTGCTTTAAAATATATAATGGTATTAATATTAGATAAAATACCCTTAATAATATCTTTATATGAAGTCTCATCCCCAAGTAAGGTATTGAGATTTATTATCACTGCCATACGCTCGTTAAGAATTTTTTCTCTTAAATTTTGTGGTAAAGGATCTTTTGTCTTACCAACTGTGGCTAGAGCTTCTTGAGGACTTGCTCCCAAGAAAAAATCTAGGTCTTGAGTAACACCAAAATAAAAGGATAAATCTCCTGTTTCGTATATATAAGAGTCCTTACCCCAGTCTTCAATTCTGCTTCCCGATGGACATGATTTTTTCCAATCGTTTACATCCTTTAGAAAGTCCTTATTTGAAAGTTGAAAAGCTAAATCCATCTTATAGTTATCTTCTTCTAACTTGGGTAGAATTATAGAAACATCACCATCAATGCTCTTTATAATTTCATCCATATCAACTCCCATATTAGCTCCTAAAAGAAGTCCTTGAAAATAAGGGTTTCGTTTAAGAAGTTCAAGGAGTTTTTCTCCTTGGGAGTTAATAAATATTCCAGCTAAAGATTCTTTTGGCATCCCTAAAAGGTATTTACCCTTAATCTTTCTAAATGCAGCATCATTTTCGGTGATTATTTTTTCAACATCTTCATCTAAAGAAAAGGTTTTTCCTCTTATTTCAAGGCAAGAATCTCCTGTTATGTTTATGCTAGAAGAAATTATTATTTCTTCCGGATCTGCTTCCTTTGGAATCCCAAGTAAAAGGAAAGAGGTAAACCCTTTAGGTAAAGCTGAAGCTTTTGCAATCATCCTAATGGGCTGATCCATACTCTGAAGTCTTTCATAAAGTGGAGAGGACTTTATGCTCTTTTTTTCTTCTTGGCTAAGATATTTAGTTATCTCTTTTCGTGTTTTAGAAGCTTGTGAGGGAAGTGTAGGCCCCATAACAACAATAGCATTAGAGGAAAATCCTACCACCCAGGAGTCCTTAATTACGGTATAATAAAAATCTTTGCTTTTAGCTGTTTTCTTGCAAAATCCATTTTTTTCTTGACCATTAAACCAAGCATCAAGCTTTGAAAAATTTTCAACTTTTCCTACCAAGCCAAAATTGCCCTCTATAGTTTCAAATAGGTATATATCTTTAGCTAGGTCAAGCCCAGAGTCTTTAAGATCATTACTTCCGATAAGATCTTTAATGATACTAAAGGCTTCTTGATTTTCTCCAAAAGAAGATGAAAGAAGATTTAAATCCACTGCCATTATAGCTATGCTATTTTTGGGAATAGCATCTATGTAATCACTTTTATTACAGGATGAAAAAAGTGCTACTATAGCTAAAATAGATGTAAAGAAAAATATGGGCCTTACTAAAATCCTTTTCATACCTTAAAAAACTTTTTTCTTTAGCCTTTTGGGGCGTCTTCATCTTTTTTTGATAAAGAAATTTGAGAGACGACCACTCCCATTAAGGCTGCCGTTTCTGTGCGCAGGCGACTTTCTCCTAGCGACACCGGAATGTAACCAAAACTCATTGCTAGCTTTACCTCATCTAAAGAAAAATCACCTTCTGGACCTATAAGTAAAGTTATTCCTTCCCTTGAAGATTTTGAATTAATCTCTTGATGAAAATCCCTGCGAGGAATCTCCTCGTGACAGTGGGCGATATATTTATTACCTTTAGGGCTGTTTGTTATAAAATCCTTAAACTTGACTATTGGATTAATCTTAGGCATCCATGCTTTGTGGCTTTGTTTCATTGCTGAAGTAATTATCTTTTCTATACGTTGGGTCTTTAAGACTTTACGCTCTGAAAACTGACAATCAAGGAACGTGATCTCATCAATACCTATTTCAGTTGCCTTTTCACAAAACCATTCAATTCTCTCCAAGGCTTTTGTGGGAGCTACGGCTATGTGTATCCATGCTCCCCAAGATTTTTTTTGTGGCAAAACTTCTAAAACCTCGTACGAGCAACTCTTTTGTGCTGTGCTAGTAATCCTAGAGCGGTAAAAGTTGCCATCACCACTAATAAGAAATATCTCATCCCCAGTTTTTAGACGAAGTACTCTTAAGGCATGAAGGGATTCCTCTAAAGGTAATTCTGTTTCTTCCTTAGCCTTAGGCAAGTAAAAGAATCTTCTTTCACTCATTTTTTCTTTTTTTTTCTTTTGGGGGATTAATCAACGCTTTTTTTACGTCTTTTTTTCTCGTCTCTTAAGTGTGAGGCTAGTTCGTAATCTTCATCTTGAATGGCCTTATCAAGAGCAGCTTGAAGCATTTCATCACTTATTGTATTAACGGGAAGTGAAACGCCTTTTGCGTTTTCATTATAAGGAACAGATTGCCTTCTCATTATATCTTCTCTAATATAAATTTTTAGGTTAGATATTAATGAAAGAAGTAGTGAA
>JAJQAI010000277.1 GCA_021203915.1 Prevotella sp.
CAACGCTCCAAGAAGAAAAATCTAAGTTTCTAGAGCGCATAAAGATACTTAGCATATCGTAAGCACATTCAGTTTCGCTCTTTTCCTTTGTATCTTTAGCTCCATCGGTATGAGTTCTACTTAGTTTAAGTTTGCAACCACTGCCCGGATATGTATAACGTACTTCATCTATGTTGTAACGCTTTCCTTCACGAGCACCTTTTCTATAATATAGTGGAGCAATATCTGTGGTGGTATAACAGCATAGAGTGTCTCTTATTTGAAACATGCCATCAGCCTTCTTATTACTTTGTAGTTGGAGTTTTGTACAATATGCTTTTTGAGAGTTATAAGTTTCTTGAGATACATTCATAGATGCAGTGCCGGCCTTAACCCATACAAACTTCCAATTAAAGTATAGATTATAGGATAGGCTCTCGCCCGATGTAAAAGCCGTATTTTTAATGCCACATTGAGCCATAATGCCACTTGGTAGCATCATAAGCAAAACAAAAAGCAATATCTTTCTTACCTTTCTCATTTGAACTTTTTTTTTACTTAGATTGTGGGTATTCAACCCCCTTTTCTTTAGCTCTTTCGGCATTACGACTCCTTATTTCTTTTTCCTTATCGGGCTTTTGCTTAGTTATATCCAAGGGTTTCTGCCTTTCTAAGGGTTTAGCAAAAGGATTCCACGTAAGAGTTAAATCCCATTTAGCCTTACATTCTATCATTTCAGGATAGTAATAAGTACTCTCAGCCTGACGATGAAGAGAGAAATCACCCGTATCCCACTCTCCATTATCATTATCATCAATGAACATACGCATATAATACGTACCGGGTTTGACATAGAAGAACTCAGCATTACCCGTGGATGTTGCCACTGATTTAATGGCCGCATCAGAAGAGTTAAGAAGTTCTACCACACAATGCTTTCCCTTCATGCCAGTAAGACTCATTAAAACAGTAGCATAGGCATCTTCGGTCTTAACCTTAAAGCCTTGTTTATATGGTTTAGAGAACTTCCCGTATATGTCTTCGAAGGCTAGAGTGTCAATCTCTAGGCTATATTCAATGCCAGGACGCCACTCTCCTAGGATTTCGTACGCTCTTGGGATGTTTTCTTTTTCTCTAAACAAGAATGGGGAGCGATACCAAAGCGTATCATGTTTAGAATAAAGGTGTATTAGAGATGAATCTACCCTTTGTAAAGGCGTTGGAAACGTTATAGTTATATTTTGGTCAGGATCTGGCTCAGAAGTAATGGTATATTTTGGCTCAAGAGCTTCTTTAGGCATCTCTGTTTCGTAAGGAAGATCTTTCTTTTTTGCCTTATCCTGCTTTTTCTGCCACTCCTCTCTAGCTTCTTTTTCTCTTTTTAGCCTCTTTTCATATGGGTCTTTAGAGAGAACCTCAAGAGTATCCGTTATGAGTTCTAACTCTCCCAAAGAATCGGTAGCTAAATACTTAACCTCCATGGAAAGGGTATCCTTATTTATAAGCATTGAATCCCTAAGCCAATAGGTGATGGTATCTTGTTTAAGATTAGTCTCTATCAAAAAGGCATCTGAAGAATCAAAATTAAGTCCACTTATCTGGGGCAGTTCCTCATTTCCATAACTAAAGAACATCGTAAATGAGTCGGCTTGTTTGCGTTCGGTTTTTATCAAATACCTATTTGTTTGCAATTCTGTAAATGCTAATAGGACTATATCATCGGGAATAAAGTGAGTATAGGGTACTAAGGATATAGAATCTATATGAAGCGAATCTCTCCATATCGTATCGGGACGTACATCGGGTTTAAAGGTCGGTTCAATAATATCATCATTAAATGCAACCTGCTCACTTTTCTGATTAAAGATATAATCGTTATCGGCATCAGCTAGGGCATAGATACGATAACTTCCCTTAGCTATTCCTTTAACAATAAATTTTCCACGGCTATCGGTTCTTGACACTCTTAGCATTGGTTCTGAAGAAAAGGCCGAATCATTTAAATTATCGTATAAACCAACCAAAATGCCTTTAATGGGTTCTAAGTTTTGCGCATTAAGGACATATCCTGAAACCTCTAGGGTATCTATATGGTCACCGGTAGAGAAACTATAGGTAAAATTACCTAGCGGATTTCCCTCATTATTATCACTGATGGCATCAGAAAAATCTACCGTGTAGGTAGTATTCTCTTTTAGGGTATCCTTAAGATCAACTATTATTCGTTTACCCGAGCCTTTAATTTCTGCGGACTCAATCTGAGGAGGAGATATTACAACCTTTTCATTTGGATTATCAACTTGAATATACTCATCAAAGGATATAACAATCTTTTTAGACTTTACATCTGTAGCTTGATCTAAGGGAGTGCAACTTATGATTTTCGGTGGCGTTTCATCATACCAACCCCCATCGGGCGCGCCCATCCTAGCACATGAGTTGACCGAAATAATTATTAAGACCAAGAGGCATAATGCCAAGTGCTTGTTTACCCTTTTCACACTAATGCTTATGAATTTTTTAAAGCCGTTGCATTAAGTCTAAGCATTTGCTCTATAACATCTCTATTGTTGCTAAGTCTAGGGACTTTATGTTGCCCACCTAGCCTGCCCTTAGAGCGTAGCCAATCATCGAAAAGATTTCGTCTAGCTGAAATAATCTCAAGTGGTTGGAGCGTTACATCCTTAAAACGTTTAGCCTCATAGTCACTATTAACGTCCTTGAGTTTGTCGTCAAGCAGACATGCAAACTCATTTAAATCTCGAGGCTCTGTTGCGAATTCTATCAACCATTGGTGGCGACACTTAGCCTCACCATCCATAAATACTGGAGCAGCAGTATATTCAAGAACTTGTGCACCCGTCTTTATGCATGCATATTCAAGGGCCTTTTCAGCGTTATCTACAATGAGTTCTTCACCGAATGCATTGATAAAACTTTTCGTTCTACCGGTTATTACAAACTTATATGGATTTCGAGAAGTAAACTTAATCGTATCGCCAATAACATAACGCCATAGACCGCAAGAAGTTGAAATCACCATAGCATAGTTTACACCCGTCTCAACACCTGAAAGTGGAACAACTTGAGGGTTATCCTTATCCAATTCCTCAACTGGTATAAACTCATAGAAAATATCATGGTCAACAAAGAGCAACATCGTTTGTTCATTAAGATCACTTTGAGCGCCAAAGAATCCCTCGCTAGCATTATATGTCTCGACATAATGCATCTTAGGTAAGGTAATAATCTTTTCGTATTGTTTGCGATAAGGTGTAAAAGCTACACCACCATGAAGAAAGACCTCTAGATTTGGCCATACTTCATCTATACGCTCTTTGCCCGATACTTTTAGTACTTCTTTAAGAACAGATAGCATCCATGAGGGTACACCACTTAGGTTAGTGACATTCTTTTTGAAAGTTTCCAAAGCTATACGCTCACGCTTTACTTCAAAATCAGATAGAAGGGCTGTTTGCTTACTCGGCACTCTAGCCAAAGAAACAAGTGGATTGATTTTCTCGATGAGTATTGCACTTAAATCACCCATAAGACTTCCTGGGACATCATAATTCTGCGTGTGACTACCGCCAAGTATTAGTCCTTTTCCATCAAAAAATCGACTTTCGGGGTTTGCCATTAAATATAGCACAACTGCATCTCTTCCACCCTTATAATGCATGCGCATAAACCCATCACGGCTTACGGGGATAAATTTGGATTTATCATTGGTTGTTCCAGAGGACTTTGCGAACCACTTAACCTGACCCGTCCACAAAACATTAGCTTCACCATGACGCATACGATCAATATCGTCCTTTAAATCTTCATAAGTATTTAAAGGAACATTGGCCACAAAGTCATCATAGGATTTTATGCTTCCGAATATATGTTTTCGTCCATATTCGGTATCCTTGGCCCTTGAGATGAGATACTCTAGTACCTCATTTTGCAATTCTTCCGCTGCAAAGGCGTACCTTTCAAGTTCTTTCTCTCTAGAGAGGAACGCTTTACTAACAATGTCTGTAATGCTCATATACACCAAGAAATTCAAATTGCAAAATTAAATTAATTTCTCCTAACATCATAAGAATTTTAAAATTGTTAACATGATAGAATTGGGGTGCACTTAGAAAGGTTAGAGAAAGTTTTTTGCTAAGATTAAAAAAAAACTGTATTTTTGCACCGATTAAGAAAAATCTAGTTCTTTTAAGCTATGCTCAAATTAGATGAAATCTACAAAGGCCGATA
>JAJQAI010000285.1 GCA_021203915.1 Prevotella sp.
ACATAAAACACACGCACAAATGACGGAAAAAAGAGTTTATAAATTCGGAAACGGCAAGGCCGAGGGTAGGGCAGATATGAGAAATCTGCTCGGTGGAAAAGGAGCCAATTTAGCTGAGATGAACTTAATCGGAGTTCCCGTGCCTCCAGGTTTCACCATTACTACTGATGTATGTAATGAATATTTTGAAAAAGGAAAGGCAGCTGTAGTAGAACTTCTTAAAGACGACGTTATATCCTCTGTACATCATATAGAGCAGCTTATGAATAGTAAGTTTGGAGATGTAGAGAATCCGTTGCTTGTTAGTGTGCGTTCTGGAGCTCGTGCTTCTATGCCTGGAATGATGGACACCATCCTTAATCTTGGTCTTAATGATGAGGTGGTTGTTGGACTAGCTAAAAAGACTGCAAATGAAAGATTTGCTTATGATAGCTATCGCCGTTTCGTACAAATGTACGGAGATGTCGTTTTAGGAATGAAACCAGTTAATAAAGAAGATATTGACCCATTTGAGGCTATCATACAGAAGGTAAAATCCGTTAGAGGAATAACGCTTGACAACGAGATGAACGTTGATGAGCTTAAGAAATTAGTAATACTCTTTAAAGAGGCTATTAAGGCTCAAACTGGTAAGGAATTCCCAAATGATCCTATGGAACAACTTTGGGGTGCTATTTGTGCTGTATTTGATAGCTGGATGAATGAGCGCGCAATACTCTATCGTAAGATGGAAGGTATACCTGCTGAATGGGGAACAGCCGTATCTGTAATGGCTATGGTCTTCGGAAATATGGGTGATACCTCAGCTACTGGAGTTTGCTTCTCCCGTGACGCTGCTACGGGTGAGAATAGCTTTAATGGTGAATATCTTGTAAATGCTCAAGGTGAGGATGTTGTAGCAGGTATCCGTACTCCTCAGCAAATTACTAAAGAACGCTCTCTAATATGGGCAAAGAATCAAGGCGTATCTGAAGAAGAGAGATTCTCTAAATATCCATCAATGGAGGAATCCATGCCAGAGATCTATGCCGAGCTAGATGCCCTACAGCAAAAGCTAGAACATCACTATCATGATATGCAGGATATGGAGTTTACCGTTCAAGAAGGTAAGCTATGGTTCTTGCAGACTCGTAATGGTAAGCGTACCGGTACTGCAATGGTAAAGATAGCAATGGACTTACTCAAAGAAGGCGAGATTGATGAAAAGACCGCTTTACAACGTTGTGAGCCCAACAAACTTGATGAGCTACTTCACCCTATTTTTGATAAGAGCGCTTTAAAGTCTGCCACGACGCTTACACGTGGACTACCTGCATCTCCAGGAGCTGCTTGTGGACAGATTGTCTTCTTTGCTGATGATGCTGCAAAATGGCGTGCCGACGGACATCGCGTAGTGATGGTACGTATCGAAACCAGTCCTGAGGACCTTGCCGGAATGGCTGCTGCAGAAGGTATTGTTACCGCTAGAGGTGGTATGACTTCACACGCTGCCGTTGTAGCACGTGGTATGGGTAAGTGCTGTGTTTCAGGTGCTGG
Organism: Prevotella sp.; assembly: GCA_021203915.1. Classification (GTDB taxonomy): domain Bacteria; phylum Bacteroidota; class Bacteroidia; order Bacteroidales; family Bacteroidaceae; genus Prevotella. Next base: position 1,537 of record JAJQAI010000285.1, read on the forward strand.
TGCACTAAATATCAACTACAAGACTCGTACTGTAGAAATAGAAGGAAAGGTATTAAAGGAAGGTGATTACCTATCAATTAACGGCTCTACCGGAGAGATTTATCTTGGTGAGGTTAAGACACGTCCTGCTGAGGTAACCGGTGACTTTGCTGAGTTAATGGACCTTTGCGACAAGCATACAAAGCTTGTGGTTCGTACAAATGCTGATACTCCTCATGATGCTGAGGTAGCTCGTAACTTTGGTGCTGTAGGTATTGGTCTTTGCAGAACCGAACACATGTTCTTTGAGAATGAGAAAATCAAGGCTATGCGTGAGATGATCCTCTCAGATAGTTTAGAGGACCGTGAAAAAGCTCTAGCTAAGCTCTTACCATACCAAAAGCAAGATTTCTATGGTATCCTAAAGGCTATGGATGGATATCCAGTTAATATACGTCTTTTAGATCCTCCACTTCATGAATTCGTTCCTCATGATTTAGCCGGACAGCAAATTATGGCCGAAGAGATGGGTCTTACAGTTTCTGAAATCCAGAAGCGTGTTAATAGCCTTAGCGAGCACAATCCAATGCTCGGCCACCGTGGTTGTCGCTTAGGAAACACATTCCCTGAAATTACTGCTATGCAGACACGTGCGATATTAGGTGCTGCTATACAACTAAAGAAGGAAGGATATAATCCACATCCTGAAATTATGGTACCACTAATTGGTATCGTGTATGAGTTTGACCGTCAGGAAAAAGTGATACGCTCTACAGCCGAGGAGCTCTTTAAAGAGGAAGGCCTTAGACTTGATTTCAAGGTTGGAACCATGATAGAGATTCCACGTGCTGCTCTAACTGCAGAAAAGATAGCACGCCAGGCTGAATATTTCAGCTTCGGTACTAATGACCTAACGCAGATGACATTCGGCTATAGCCGTGATGATATTGCTAGCTTCTTACCTGCTTACCTTGAGAAGAAGATTCTTAAGGTTGACCCATTCCAGGTTCTTGACCGTAATGGCGTAGGTCAACTTATTAAGATGGCTGTTGAGAAAGGACGTGCTGTTCGCCCAGACTTACCATGTGGTATTTGCGGTGAGCATGGTGGTGAGCCTTCATCAGTGAAGTTCTGTAATGAAGTAGGCTTAAGCTACGTTAGTTGCTCGCCATTCCGTGTGCCAATTGCTCGCTTAGCAGCAGCACAAGCAGCAGTAGAATAAAAAAGTAGACATTATTTCATATAATAATAGCGACATGGTCTAAAAAGGACTTTGCCGCTATTATTTTTTTGGGGGGGTACGTACTTAACCTTATTCAAATAGATTATCTTTTGGAGTTACTTGTGTTGGAACACCAGCTTTACCACCTAAGTGACAGTCTTTCATTACTACACCGGAAGTATCATCAAAGCTAATAGCATTTTCCACTTGAGTTATCTCTACATTTTGGAAAGTTACGTTAGTTATGGGCTCCTCTTTAGTGCCTTGCAAGATCAGTCCTCCTGCACGGGCTTTATTACAATAAAGACCATTAACCCAAATGTTCTCTACGATAGAAAAATTTTTGCTATCTAGGCCTTCACCAGCATACATACTAGTAACGTAGAAAAGGTCCTCTACCTCATCAAATTTACAATTTGTAACGTATAGATTACGGACATAGCCACCGCGGTCAGGATTTGTCTTAACGTAAATACCACGCTTACAATAACCGGCGTAATCACAGTCCTCAACGAATACATTTTCAATACCTGCAGATAACTCACTTCCTAGTACAACAGCATGTAGGCCTTTAAAATGGCAGTTTCTAATAATAATGTTTTTAGAAGGCGTACCATAAAGCCAACCATCATTATCTCGTCCGCTCTTTATTGCCACATTGTCATCTCCATTGTTGAAATATACATCCTCGATAAGTATATTTTGAGAGCATTCCGGGTCAATACCATCGTTGTTTACTAGCTTTGCATCATATCTTAGGGAGCGACAAATAATGTTCTCACTCTTAAGCAGGTGTATGCACCAAAAAGGAGAGTTTGTAATAAAAAAGTCCTGTAAAGTTATATTCTTACAACCATAGAATTGGATGAGTTGTGGGCGAAGTAGATAATCTTGACCAAATATTCTTTCTTCTAGGGGCCTCTCCCCGTGGTTCATCTCTCGACTAAGCCCTTGAGAGACTTTTTGATCCTCTCTCCAAAGAGCAAATGTTAAGGCGGCATCTCCATCAATAGTTCCTTTTCCGATGATTGATACATCATGAAGATTATAACCATATATAAAAGGACTATAGTTCTTTAAAAAAGTCCCCTCCCAACTTGTATCCACTATTGGAAGGTAATAACTAGGGTCAGCGTCAAATCTTAAAACAGCGCCATCTTGGATTTCTAAGCAAACGTTGCTTTCAAAATGAATAGGACCTTTTATTAAGTATTCTCCCTTTGGTACTATAATATGAAGGCCACCTTTTTCTTTAGCGAGTCTCATAGCTTTGTCAAAGGCTGGCTTAGCATCAGTCTTACCATCTGCTTTTGCCCCTAGCTTGGTAATAAGAGCTTTTTTTTCTGGGATGTTAGCCCCAGTTATTTCTGATAGTATAGAATCACGTTTACTAACGCGCTCAGATTCCATCTTATCTTCATTTATAGAAGCTAAAGATAGCGATGAAAGAAGGATAGAAAAAACTCCTAAGAAGCTAAGACGGAGTATTGAAG
>JAJQAI010000175.1 GCA_021203915.1 Prevotella sp.
GACTTAGAACTCTAGAAACGACGAAAAGAATTTTCCTATTGAATTTTTAAAATTTAAATATTATGGCTAAAGAAAAAGAAAAAAACACCGTAAATGAAGCTCAAGAAGGTAAGCTAAAAGCTCTTCAAGCAGCTATGGCCAAGATTGAAAAAGATTTTGGTAAGGGTTCCATCATGAAACTCGGTGATGAAAGCATCGAGCAGGTAGATGTAATACCGACTGGAAGTATTGCCTTAAATGCCGCTCTTGGTGTTGGTGGCTATCCTCGTGGTAGAATAATCGAGATTTATGGTCCCGAGAGTAGTGGAAAAACAACACTTGCTCTTCACGCTATAGCCGAAGTGCAAAAAATGGGAGGTCTTGCAGCTTTTATAGATGCCGAGCACGCCTTTGATCGTTTCTTTGCCTCAGACATTGGAGTTGATGTAAAGAACCTTTATACCTCTCAGCCCAATTCTGGTGAGGAAGCCCTTGAAATCGCTGACCAACTCATACGTTCTTCCGCGCTAGATTTAGTGGTTATAGACTCCGTGGCTGCTCTTACACCTAAGGCTGAAATAGAAGGAGATATGGGAGATAGTAAGGTAGGCTTGCAAGCAAGATTAATGAGCCAAGCCCTAAGAAAACTTACCGGGACCATTAGTAAGACCAATACCACTTGCATATTTATCAACCAATTAAGGGAGAAAATAGGTATATCGTTTGGTAATCCTGAAACAACCACTGGCGGTAATGCACTAAAGTTTTACTCTAGTGTTCGCCTAGACATACGTCGAACGGGCCAAATCAAAGATGGAGATAAGATTGTTGGCATCGGTGTAAGAGTAAAGGTTGTTAAGAATAAAGTTGCACCACCTTTCCGTAAGGCTGAATTTGAAATCTTCTTTGATAAGGGTATTTCCAAAGTAGGTGAATTAGTGGACCTTGGTGTGGACTTAGGAATAGTTCAGAAAAGCGGATCATGGTTTTCCTATGGAGAGAGTAAACTCTCTCAAGGGCGCGATGCTACAAAAGCTCTTTTAGAGGATAATCCAGAACTTTGTGAGGAGATAGAAGCAAAGATTATGGAGGCTCTTTCTTCTCATAAATCCTAAGAAGTTTTATTAAATTTGGGGGCACTTCATTTAAGGTGTCCCTAAAAAAGATACTTAAAGTCTTAGACGATGCAGGTAGACGTTGAAACGCTAAAACTATGGTTTGAGGATTTTAATAAGAGGTATTTTTCTGAAGAATTACCTCTACCTAATTTTGCTACGGGTAAATCGCGTACGCGTTTAGGCTCGCTTTCTTGGCGAGTAAATAGTCGCCTGTTTTTTAAGTCTACTCGTGATTACACTTTAAGGGTGAGTAATTTTTATGATATGAAAGAGAAGGACTTTAAAAATGTTCTTCTTCATGAGATGATACATCTTTACATTGTTTCAAAAGGCATTAAGGATAGCTCACCACATGGCGAAAGATTTATCTCTACGATGAGGAGAATAAACTCTTATGGATGGAATGTACAAGTCTCTACTAAAATAGGGAATGATGTCAAAAAAGTAAGAATCAATAAAATGGGTTTGCGTGTGGTTCTTGCTGCTATTACTAAGGAGGATAAGCATCTGCTATCAGTTGTTAATCCACGGTATGTAAGAAAGGTAGATACTATCTTAAGAAGGTCTCATAATGTGCGTACCTTTTCTTGGTATCTATCTGAAAACGAATATTTTGAAAACTTCCCCTTAGTGAGAACACCAAGGGGAAGAATCGTTAAAAAAAATATTTACGATATGGTCGTTGAAGGGGCTAAACCTCTTCCTCAACTTTAGATTTTATTTTGGACCAGGTTCAATCTGCGGACCAGGACCTAAAACGGTTGTTCGCTTTTTCTCTGGTGCATCATCTTTAGGAGTGTCGGCTTTAGTTACACCAACATTTTCTACTGTAAATATAAGAGTGCTAAAGGGTGGAATATCCCCAGATTTACGTTCGCCATAAGCGAGGTTCTGAGGTATATAGAGTTCCCACTTACTACCTACTGGCATCATTGTAAGAGCCTCTGTCCATCCTTTTATTACCTTATTGGCGCGGAATTTTGATGATCCTCCAGGACGCTTTTCGCTACTATCAAACACTGTTCCATCAATAAGTCGACCTTCATATTTAACTTCGACCTCATCTTCAGCATTTGGAATCTCACCGTCTCCTTCAACAAGAATCTTATATTGTAGACCACTAGGAGTAGTAATTACGCCTTCCTTATCCTTGTTTTCAGCTAAGAAATCCTCCCCAGCCTTACGAGTGAGTTCATTTTGCTTATTGATAGCTTGCTTTGTAGCAGTAGTAAAATAGGCAGATGCTAAAGAGTCAGTCATAAGAGAATTGTCTTTTTGTAAAGAGCTTGTGAATCCCTTAACAAATACATCTTGCTTAATGGAGTCATCCGAGGCCTTAAAATCTTCCCTTATGCGTGGTAACATAGTAGAGGTTACCATTATGGCTATTTGTTTTCCTGCCGCACGAGCTTTCATCTCTTCTGTGATTTCTTTGCTCATGGTGCTTTCAAAACTTTTAATGAAATCATCCATATATGCGGTGTCAACTCTAAGTTGCTGCTGAAGGTATGGTATAAGTCCTTCAGTTAGTTTCTTTCCCGCTGCATAGCTTAGTGAGTCAGAAGTATCATCAAGAGAAATTACTTCAATTTCTTTAACCTCTTTCTTATTTTTCTTTTTATTATCACCACCGGTATTGGCGCTGACAGAGACGCTAAGAAGCGTTAAGAGCGCAAATAAAGCTAATTTCTTCATGGTTTTATTTTTTCTATTCCTTTTAATTCAATCTTAAAGATAAGTGCTGAGAATGGCTTGATCTTTCTTCTATCACCATTGCTTCCGTATGCTAATTCTTGTGGAATAACTACTTCCCACTCACTACCTACAGGCATATGTTTTAGCGCTTCTGTCCATCCCTTTATTACCTGATTGGCACGAAGTTTTGCAGGTTCACCTCTTTCGTATGAAGAATCAAATATCTCTCCATCAATTGTCTTTCCTTCATAATTAACAACCACTGTTGAGGAATCAGTAGGGATAGCTCCATGTCCTTCTTTTATAACCTTGTAAAGAACGCCACCATCTAGCTTTTTAACACTATCATTCTTAGCGTAGCTTGCTAGATATTTTTCGCCCTGAAGTTTATTATCAGCGTATTGTTTCTCCATAGACTGCGCCCTAATAATCTCAGATTTAATCTGAGCAACGGTTTGAGCTTCCATCGGACTCATTAGGGTATTCTTGTTAGAACTACCATTAATGAAACCAGCCATGAAATTCTTTAAAGAAATTGTTTGAGTGGAGTCCGTACCAAATAACTGAGAATTAATATTTGGTATCATTTGGTTAACTATTTGCTGTCCAATCTGATTTCCAACAAAATATGCTGTTTTCTTAGTGTCATCTCCAGCATTTATTCCAACGTTGAGGCCTTTATAGAATTCATCCATATCAGTAGAGTCCAAGCCCATGTTATATAGATATTCTCTTAGTCCTTGTGATTGAGCTAAACCGATAGCATAACTCAAAGTATCAACATCATTTCTTAGGTCGGCTTTTGGTGAGTTTCCGCATGAGAAAACCATTGCCAAGGTTACAGCTCCAAAAGCTGCGAAAATTAGTTTTTTCATCTCTAATTGTATTTATAGTTGTTATTTTCCTTAATTTTTCTTTTCACCCAAAGAGGTTTAAAGCACCTCTAAAAGTTCTACGTCAAAAATTAGAGCAGCATAGGGTGGAATTAAATTTCCTGCCCCACTTGGTCCATATCCCAAAGTGTAGGGAATAAATAGACGATATTTTGCACCTTCCTGCATTAGTTGTAATCCTTCGGTCCAGCCTGCAATAACCTGATTAAGAGCAAAGGATGCCGGCTGTCCACGTTGAATGCTACTATCAAATACTGTGCCATCTAGAAGAAAGCCTTCATAATGGCATTTTACGGTATCAGTTGCCTTTGGTTGTTTACCATTGCCCCTCTTTAAAACCATGTATTGCAATCCACTTTCAAGTGTTACGATACCATCTTTTTCTTTATTTTGAGCAAGGAATCTTTCTCCTTCTTGTTTAGCTTTTTCTCCCTTAGCAACCTTTTCAGCTTGAAGTTTTTCTTCTTGTTTTTGAAAAAATTCTTCAGCTATTACTTGAACTTCTTTATGTGATAT
>JAJQAI010000019.1 GCA_021203915.1 Prevotella sp.
AATCACAACCAATCAAGTTTCAAGGAGATAGAAACTACTATAAGAATAAGGAAATTATCCTAAAAGAAAAAAACTTTTTTCTAGACGGACAACTATCTTTAGAAGAGGCTAGTAAATATCCCTATGTTTTCAACTCATTTACGGAGGCAGCATCTAAATTTACTTTTGGAACAGAGGATGAGCCAATGAATATTTACATCGCACCATACGTATATTGGATAGATGACCCTGATGACCCTGAGGTGCGCGTAGGAAAGGATGGAAAAGAGCCTTTTGGTCTTGTTATTAATTGTCCATATCTTCACCTTATAGGACTAAATGATAATCCAGAAAACATTGTACTAGCGAGTAATCGTGGACAGACACAAGGTGCTCAAGGTAATTTCACAATGCTAGACTTTCATGGTGATGGACTAAAGGTTGAAAACCTGACAATGGGTAATTTTTGTAATGTAGATTTAGACTTCCCCCTAAAAAAGGAATTATCTAGAGAAAAACGCACAAATACCATAACTCAGGCTCATGTTGCATATTGCCATGGTGATAAAGCCATGGCAGAAAACGTTAGATTCATTAGCCGCCTTAATATGAATCCACTAAGCGGATCACGTAGGATTCTTTTTTATCGTTGTCACATGGAATCAACTGACGATGCTTTAGCAGGCACCGGGGTATATCTTAACTGTGACTTAGACTTTTATGGACAAAGACCTTTTTGGAGTACATCTTCCGGTGGAGTTGTTTTCTTAAACTGTGACTTTAGAATATGCCACGGAAGTGATAAGCAGTATTTTTGTAAAAAAGAAGGACCTTTAGCGATTATTGATTCCCGCTTTCACGGCTTAAAGCCAGTATATGTTGGATGGTGTTCTTCTCCCACAGACCATCTTAGATGCTATCAATATAATGTTGAATTTAACGGGGAACCATATATAATTGGTAGGGAAAATTTAGAAAATACCATATTTTTAAAAGAAGACGGACATTTAGGGGCATATCGTCTAATTGATAATGACTCGGTGGTTTATAACATTTATAATCTACTATCTGGTGATGATGATTGGGACCCTATGAATCAAAAAGAAAAAATCTTATCCCTCAGCAATCGTGATAATAGGGATTACACTTCGATGGCAACTTTTTTAGAGGTAAAACCTGAGGAAGGCTTTATACAAACAGGTAAAGAAGCTATCACATTAGTATCTACACCTAAAAAACCAGGAGGTTTTAAGTTCCCTCCCATAGATGTTAAGTGGAAAGTAGATAGTTGTTTTAATAACGATGTTAGACTATCTATAAAGCAAGAAGATAAGTGCCAAATTGAAGCAATCGCCCATGAGGACTCAACAAAGAACATTACCGTAGTAGCTCAAGCCATAGATGGTTTAGAAGGCGCTTCAGACTTAATGGTAGCTCCAGATTATGTCTTAGCACCTAGCTTTATTAAAGAGCCCAAAATATTGATTAATAATGGACTTTCAAAGCTTGAATATAGTTTAGACTTAGGGAATAGAAAAGATGAGTCTATTATCACATGGTATCGTCTTTATGAAGGAAATGATACTATACCCATAGCAGTATCAAGGAATAATGTCCCCTACTCTACTTATCAACTTACAAAAGAAGACGTAGGACATTACTTAATTGCAAAAATCCAGCCTAAACACCTACGTTGTCTTCCGGGAGAAGAAAAAATAGTTACTTCTTCAAAAATAAAGGCTAAAGGGTTAAGCTCTAGCAATACTTTAGAAACAAACTTTTTAAATTTTCCTTGCCAAAATCAACCAAAAATAATACCTGGTTGTTGGACTTTTAGAGGATACAAGCCTTATGATACCATTGAGTATGGTTGGCAAATTAATCCTGAGCAGCAATTTTGGGCGTATGGAAAAGGTAGCAATGGAGCAAGTGGTTTTGGACTTATAGAGCTACAACAAGGCGCACAAATGCTTTATACACCTTTAGATGGAGATTACGGTAATATGTCGCTTTCCCTTGAGTTAGCTCCAGCTAAAACTGCAGGACAAGGTTTTAATAGTGCAACTATGCAGTATATGGACTTTTATATTAAGTTTGATACCGAAACCTTAACTGGTTATGCTTTAAGGGTTATTCGAACCACTAAGCATAGTAAGGCTGTTGATTTTCTTTTAGTTAAATATGATGGCGGTAAAGTAGAGTCCATTAGTGATGCTATAACTAGCGACTGCTTTCGCACGCCGTGCACGATTACTCTAAAAGAAGATAATGGAAGGCTTTATGCACATGCTGAAACCAAAGCTACCCTATCTTCTAGCAATGAATCTGATATATTCTCAACAGTAGATTTAGAAGCTAGGGTTGAGCCTAACTCTTATGGAGGCACTGGTATTCTTTATACTGGCTCATGTGGTGAAGGCATAGTTTCATTAAGAGATTTAAAGGTCGTATGGGAATAAAAAGCAATTAAATAATTTCATGAAATAAAAAGGTTAAAAAAAGATAGAGCATGAGACATTATCTAATTTTTATATTGTTGTTTTCATTACTTCTAAAGCCAAGCATAGGTGTGGCTCAAATAGATTTTTCTAAAATTCCTACTATAAGTAGTGTGGGAGCATCTAATATGCCAAAAACAATATCCTCTACAAAGGAAACGCCATTTAAAATGGGAAAAATTAAGCCCCCAAAAATACTTTCAAAAAAAGTTACTTTCTCCATAAATGACTTATCAGAAGATGGAAAGATAACCCCTAAAATCAATGAAATAATAGAAGAGCTGTCTTCCCAAGGGGGTGGCGAATTAATTGTACCTCAAGGAACTTGGAAATCCGGCAGAATTATACTTAAAAGCGGTGTAAACCTACATTTAGATGAGGGAGCTATAATTGAGTTTTCAGATGATATTAAAGACTATCAACCCCCTGTGTTTACACGTCATGAGGGTATAGAAATTATGGGCTCTGGCGCATTTATATATGCAAATAATGAAAAGAATATCGCTCTAACGGGAGAAGGCAAAATAATGGGCCCGCCTATGGACTCTCCAATGCGCACTCTTCCCAATGGTAATAGTGTTGTTGAAAACGATGTCCCCTATACTTTAGAGGTTGAAAAAAGAATCTGTGATGGACTTGAAGGTAGAACATTTTATCGACCTAAAGCATTCTCACCAATAAACTGCGAAAATGTTCTTCTTGAGGGTATTACCTTTGAAAAAAGCGTACTATGGAATATAAATCCAATATACTGCAAGAACGTTATTATTCGTGGCATCACTGTTAATTCTGTTGGTGTTCCTAGTGGCGATGGCATTGATATATCATCTTGTAAAGATGTACTAATTGAATATTCAACGCTTAGTTGTGGAGACGACTGCTTCACTCTAAAAGCAGGACGTTGTGAGGATGGTCTAAGAGTTGGACGTCCAACGGAAAATGTTTTAATACGCTATTGTCTTGCAAAAGAAGGACATGGTGGAATAACCTGTGGAAGTGAGACAGCCGGTGGAATAAAAAATGTATATCTACATGACTGCATATTCGATGATACCCGCACAGCCTTTAGGTTTAAAACAAGACGGAATCGTGGAGGTACAACCGAAAACATCCTTTACGAAAATGTAAGAGTAAGGAATATGCGCGAGGCCTTTACTTGGGATCTTTTAGGTACTGTTGAATATATGGGAGATCTTGCCCTGCGTGATAAGCCAACTAGCATCACGCCCCTAACCCCTACAGTTAAAGATATAACAATACGTAATTTCCTTGTAGAGTCTACCGATAGACTAATAACAATAAATGGTATACCTGAGATTCCGTGCTCTAACGTGTTAATTGAAAATGGTATTGTTAGAACAAACCGCATTATACGAACCATGGATGATGCCCAAGGTATTACTTTCCGTAACTTAATGATTCAGGCTACCGATAATACAGTAAAAATTGATAATAGTAGCTTAATTACATTTGAAGATGTTACTCTTTATGTTCCCCATAATACCCTTAATGTAGAAGTCTTGGGCGATAAGGCTACTGGAATAATAGTAAGAAAAAATGGAAAGGAAGAAATTTATGGTCCAGGAGCAAACGCAATAAAATAAGGCCAAATCCCAAAAGACATATAAAGACAATATATATATATCAAAAGACCCCATCCGAAAGAAAAAAGGGTGAGGTCTTTTTTTAAATATCTAGTTTAACTTTTTAAGCTATTAAAAAG
>JAJQAI010000097.1 GCA_021203915.1 Prevotella sp.
CAGGGAAATATAAAGGAAGACATTTCGAGGTACCCTCCACATTCAAAGCTAGACCAACAACGGACTTTGCTAAGGAGAATATCTTCAACGTACTCATTGGGTATATAGATTTTCAAGACGCCTCGGCTCTTGATCTTTTTTCTGGTACAGGAGCAATATCCTTGGAACTTCTTTCTAGGGGGTGTTCTAGGGTTATAAGTATAGAGCTCAATAAGTTGCATCATGCTTTTATTTGTCAATGCCTTGAAAAACTTCAAGATAAAGCTTGTTTAGCTCTTAGAAGAGATGCTTTTCGCTACATCAAAAGCTGTGATGAAAAATTTGATTTAATATTTGCAGATCCTCCCTATTCATTAGAAAACATATCTATGATACCTTCCCTTATCAGGGAAAATGGACTTCTTAAACCAGGTGGAATTTTCGTTATGGAACATGGTGGAAATTGCAATTTTTCCTCTGAGAAAGGCTTTATTGAAAAGCGCACCTATGGAAGCGTAAATTTCTCGCTTTTTAGATTTTAAGCTCCTTATTTTATTCAACAGAGAAGAAGATATCTCCAGTGAAATTTTTAAAAATGTGAAAAAAACACATTTCCCATAAAGAACGTATAATTTTCCATTTTTTTTTATTATCTTTAGGCGCGCGAAAAAATGCGCTTTTGCCATGAAAGAAATAAAAAATCATATAAATGCACTTCAAATGGAACTACAAAACACCAACACCTGTACAAAAGAAGGCGGCTGAAGACTTTGGGGCCAAGCTAGGACTCAGCCCAATGCTAGCCGATATTCTTATTCAGCGCGGCATTACTACAGAATCAGCTGCAAAAAGATTCTTTCGCCCCCAACTAAATGACCTTATAAATCCATTCCTAATGAAGGATATGGATGTGGCCGTTGATAGGCTCAATGATGCGATGGGCAGAAAAGAGCGAATAATGGTGTATGGTGACTACGACGTTGACGGTTGTACGGCCGTAACGGTTGTATACAAATTTTTGCAACAATTTTATTCCAACGTTGACTACTATATCCCTGATCGCTATGATGAAGGATATGGTGTTAGTTTTAAAGGAATAAAGTACGCCCAAGAAACGGGTGTTAAGTTAATAATCATCTTAGATTGCGGTATAAAGGCCATAAAAGAGATTTCCTACGCTAAAGAATTAGGCATAGACTTTATAATCTGCGATCATCACGTCCCTGACGAGGAAGTACCACCAGCGGTGGCCATACTTAATCCCAAGCGGGAGGACGACAGTTACCCCTTCAAACATCTTTCTGGTTGTGGTGTGGGTTTTAAGTTTATGCAAGCTTTTGCCAAAAACAATGGCATTTCTTTTTCCCGCTTAATCCCCTTACTTGACTTTTGCGCAGTAAGCATAGCGGCAGACCTAGTCCCTGTGGTTGAAGAAAATCGCATACTTGCTTATTACGGGCTAAGACAACTTAGCCAAAACCCCAATATTGGTCTAAAAGCCATAATAGACACCTGTGGTCTGAGCGGTAGAATACTTACTATGAGCGATATCGTCTTCAAAATAGGTCCCCGCATAAATGCTTCGGGAAGGATGGAAAATGGAAGAGAAAGCGTAGACCTTCTTGTTGAAAAAGATTATATTAACGCTCTTGAAGCCGCTAAGCATATAAACGAGTATAACGAGCAACGTAAAGACATAGACAAGCAGATGACCGAAGAGGCCAATCAAATTGTCTCAAGAATTGAAAGCCAAAAGCGTCACTCAAGTATTGTTTTATACGATGAAAACTGGAAAAAAGGTGTGATTGGCATCGTTGCCTCACGACTTACTGAAATATATTTTAGACCAACTATAATACTAACTAAAGACGGAGATCTAGCCACCGGTTCAGCTCGTAGTGTTTCAGGCTTTGATGTTTATTCAGCGATAAAGAGTTGTAGGGATTTGCTTACAAGTTTTGGTGGTCATACTTACGCCACGGGACTTACCCTAAAATGGAAGGATTTACCAGAATTTAAGCGACGTTTTCAGCAATATGTTGAGGATCATATAAAGCCAGAACAAACAGAGGCCATCCTCAATGTGGATGCTATGCTTAACTTTAAGGATATAACACGTAAACTGTATACCGATATTAAGAAATTAGGACCATTTGGACCTATGAATCCAAAACCACTATTTTGTACCATGGACGTTTATGATTTTGGGACCAGTAAAGTGGTAGGTAGAGATCAAGAACATATAAAGCTAGAACTCATTGATTCCAAATCGAATAATGTAATGAGTGGTATAGCTTTTGGGCAAAGTGGTCTAGCGCGTTATATAAAGTCAAGACGTGGCTTTGACATTGTCTATACGCTTGAGGATAACGTATTTAAGCGCAACGATGTGCAACTGCAGATAGAGGATATACGCCTAAAAGAAGACGAAAGTTCTTCTCAAACAACTCTCCCCTAATAAAAAAATAGGAGTGCTCTAGAAAGGGTTTGGTTTTTTATTCAAGGCAAAATCTTTTATTTTTCTCTAAAGTATGGCGGAAACTATCGATATCTACCTAAAGACTCTCCACGAGTATTGGGGATATAAGGATTTTCGTGGTATACAACGTGAAATTATTTCATCCATTTCTCAAGGTCGTGACACCTTAGGGCTTATGCCCACAGGTGGAGGCAAATCACTTACATTCCAACTACCAGCAATTCTAAAAGAGGGAGTATGCCTTGTTATAACCCCCTTAGTTGCCCTTATGAAGGATCAAGTTGCTGGACTTAAGAAAAAGGGTGTTCCATCGGCAGCCATACATAGCGGAGTATCACACTCTGATATCATCACTATTTTAGAGAACGCTATCTTTGGAGGTTTAAAAATACTATATGTTTCACCCGAAAGATTATCCTCGGAACTTTTTTTGAAGAAATTAGCTCATATGAAAGTGAGTTTCATCACCGTTGATGAAGCTCATTGTATTAGCCAATGGGGACATGACTTTAGACCATCCTACCTTCAAATAAACCAAATAAGAAAGATTAAGCCCTCTTGCCCTATCCTAGCCCTAACGGCAACTGCGACACCAAAGGTTGCTGATGACATACAAAAAAGTTTAGCATTTAAAGAAAGTAATATTCATCTGATGAGTTTCTCAAGAGAAAACCTTACATATATGGTAAAACGTTCTCTTGATAAGGAAAATGACTTGCTTGAGGTTTTAAATGAAACTTTAGGAGCAGCAATTGTATATGTCCGCAGTAGAAACCATTCAAAGGAAATTGCAGCGTTTTTAAACAGTAATGGTATTTCAGCAACCTTCTTTAATGCAGGGCTGGATTCTCAAGAAAGAGATATTAGGCAAAAAGCGTGGCACGAGGGAAAAGTAAGGGTGATGGTTGCCACAATTGCTTTTGGTATGGGTATAGATAAGCCCGATGTTAGAGCAGTTATCCACGTAGATTGTCCTGATTCCTTAGAAGCTTATTTTCAAGAAGCAGGTAGAGCCGGAAGAGATAATCTTCCATCTAAGGCAATACTACTTTATGAAAAATTAGATGATACTAAACTTTTTAATAGAATAGACCAAGCATACCCCGAAATAGACTATATAAGAAAAGTATACGATCATCTTGCATATTTTTTTGAGGTAGGTCTAGGAAGCGGTGGTGGATGTCAATTTGATTTTGATATTGATAGATTTTGTTTTGCTTTTAAACATTTCCCTGTTCAACTAAAGTCTGCCTTAAATATTTTGTCAAGAGCAGGCTACATAAACTATAAGGAGGAAGCAGAAAACTTAGCTAGAGTAAAGATTTTAGAAAGCCGTGAGAGTCTTTATAGTCTTGATGGGCTTTCTTCTAAAGACAACCAGATTTTAACCTTACTGCTTAGACATTATGGAGGAATATTCACTGAGTATGGTTTTGTTGATGAGAGTCTTATAGCACGCGAGGCAAAACTTTCCTTGGATGAGGTCTATCAGAGTCTTATAGACCTTAGCAAACGAGATATTATTCACTTTATACCAAAAAAGAAAATCCCTCGAATCTCATATGAAAGAAGACGAGAAGAATCTAAACACCTAGAATTCCCAGATGAGATATATAAATATCGTCGAGAAGAATTATCAAGAAGAATAAATGCTGTGATTGCTTATCTACACAATGATAACGTCTGTAGAAATCGTCAACTTTTAGAATATTTTGGTGAAAAGACCCTCACGGATTGTCAG
>JAJQAI010000133.1 GCA_021203915.1 Prevotella sp.
ATCTATTATAAATTTCCCAATTTGGTTAGCGTATAGAGCTGATGCTAGACTTATAGCATTATCGGCTTTTTGCTCATTGATATACTTTAAAGCCCCTATCATAAGCCAAGCAGGATTTTGAGTAAACTCTATAGTTAAGCGTCCATCTTTAGCTTTCTTTGGGACGATCTCTGATATATCAAAAGTGCTTGTACCTGCCTTAGAGTCCGTTATAGGCATTGAGTAAGTGACGGACTCTGAATTTGGAAGAACTGGGAGATAGTGACGCTCCCCATCACTAAAGTCATTACCCGTTACTGTTATATCACAAATAAGAAGTGAAGGGCTTTCTTTTACCTCATAATAAAAGCTTACAGTTTCCGTCTTATTGGCTTTAATAGATACTGAGGTAGACTTTTGATAGACTTGAGTTAAGGTTTCAGCATCCTTCAAACGAATCGTTACTTGAGCCTTAACATCACGGTCTGAGGAGTTAAAGACTTTTGAGGATATCGATGCCTTATCACCTTTTCTTACAAAGCGTGGCATATTAGGCTGAATCATTACCGTTTTACTAGCTAAGATAGTTGCTTCAATAAGGCCATAGTTCATATCCTTATCATGGGCAAGACCTAAGAATCGCCATGAAGTAAGACTTTCGGGAAGAGTAAACTTTATTTTTACATTTCCTTTAGAATCTGAGAGAAGATTGGAAAAGAAAAATGCTGTCTCAGAAAGGTTTTCACGCAAGCTACTCTTTAGGGGCTGTGCACTAGAAGAATTATCTTGGGCGTTTGTTTGGGTTTCATCTACTGCTGCCAAAGATATTGTCTCTACGGGTGCCTCAGTCTCACTTAAATTAAGAGAAAGCATTCGGGGCGCTCTTACACCACCTAAACGGGTTAAAAATCTTGGGGTATAATTAGAAAACGAAATGCTAGCTAAATCTAAAGAGTTAAACTCTAGATGTTTTACGTTTAATGGAGTTGATGAGCCATAAGCACCTAGCGAAAGCTGATCGAATGAAGATCCCTTCCACATTGCAGAGGGCAGGTTTTGATATATATTATCTGTAAAGCTCCACTTTTGAGGCATTATATCATCTAAGCTAGCATCGTACATTGTAGAAAGCAATTGTGCAACGGCTGCCTTACCATTTGGGTGAGTAATAGTAAGAGTCCACTCTTCTTTTTGACCCGGAGTTAATCTATCTCTAAATGTGCTCCACTTAAGGTTAAGTTTTTTATCGGGTAGTCCTCTTTTAATACTAAAGTTATGAGTGTAGAGCTTTCCACTTTTTACCCAAGCAACACTAATAAGAAGACCTGAGCCATACTTTTCATCGTACTTTAAAGCGTGGGTAATAACCTCATTATTTAACTCAATAGTTCCGCTATCTATAACCTGAGAGCCGGACATTGCAGTATAAAGGACATGAACACTATTTTCAGATGATCCAATTTGAAGATAAACGGGGGAGCCATCTTCAGGGAATTGATCGCTAGTTAAATAGAACCAAGCAGGTGTTTGAGTAGCAGGTTTCTTATCGTCAAGACCAAAGATAGTAAACTCCTGTCTTAGGGTATCACCCTCACAATAAGCTGTTAGAGTGTGCTTGCCCGAGGGAAGCGTTTCTTTTGTATTCCAAGTGATTTCAGTTTTAGTGTTTGCTCGAGCAGTAAAGGCATTAAATGAGCTATCAACATAATATCTAACAGTACCTGAAACATTAGCTCCTTGAGAGTTTTTAAGCGTAAAGGTTACAGTCTTTAGACTATCACGAGGAACAATAGATGGTATATCACAAGCAAAAGCTATAGGCTTATTGCCAAGAGGAAGAGATAGCTCTCCCTCACGCGTTTCTCCCGTTGGGTCAGTAACATCAGCCGTTGCCGTTATAGTATATATACGTGAAAGACGCGTAAACTCGGATTCTGAGATTCCGCTATCTTTTGTCCACTCAGGCAGTAGCATTGGAATTTCAACAATAAAGGCCCCATCATCATCCGTTATAGTCTCTCTTGAAAAGATTACGTCTTCTTTTGCAAAAGAACCACTTGGAGAATAAAACCTCCACCAAAGAGCTCCAGAGCGTTTAATCTGATAGCGAACCTTTGCTCCTTGAACGGGAACACCTGAATAGGAAGTAGCATGAGCGGTAACCTCGAGTGTATCGCCAGGAGAATATTTACTGTTTATCTCTGGGAATTCTACTTGGAAAGTAGGTCTTACATATTCCTCTACCCTTACGTATAAATTCCCTTGAGCTCCATCCGTAGCACTTAGTTGGAAATTTCCTGTTAATCCATCTTGGGGAAGAGTAAAATCAGCTGCTGCAGTACCATAGTCATCCGTTGTTACCTTAACTTGGCCTATTTCTTTAGAATTTGCTCCTTTTAAAGAAAGAGTAAATTCTCTTTGCCCTATAGCCTTTGTTGAAATTCCGTCTTGATTACTAAGTAAAATAGCAGTTACATGAACTGTTTGACCAGGGCGATATACTTTTCTATCGGTATATAAATTAAGCACATCCTTTTCACCCTTATTATCATAGTAACTAAAGTTATTCCAAGAGTAAGCGGGTGGTGATGCTTTATCAGTTGGCGTCCAAGCTCTTAAAGAATTTATTTGAGTCGTATCAGATGAAAAAATATACTCTCCCTTTTCATCTAAAGAAACACTCATCGTTTTTCCATTATTTAAGCCAAGCTCTAAAGTAGCTTCTTTTATAGGCTGTCCAGAGCTAGCATTAACAACAGCTGTGCGGGTTTTATTTTGTGGTAGTTTTTCGTTTATTACATACATAGAAGTAACATAAAGAAGTGAGCGCATTTTTTTTACGCTTTTTTTCTTTGTGCTTACCTCAAGTAAGTAAACACCTACGGGAAGAGTTCCTAGATCAATAGAATCTTCTAGAGTTCTATACTCTGGCTGTCCTATATACTTTTTTTCTTTAGTGTTAACGGATATGGGGTTAATATGCTTTTTTAGCTCTTTATATCCTTCGTCATCATCGGGCGAAAGGTTAGTATCACCATCAATGGTTAGTCTAGAAGTTACGATTTTTATCGTCTGAATGTTTCTAGACTCTAAGGCAAGCATAGCCTTACCATCAGAGAATATAACCTTACTATTAATTGAGCAGTTTAAAAAAGGATTTGTTAGCGTGGTAAGCTCATTTCTTAAGGCATGGGCTGACTTCCATCCACCCCATCTACCAATTGAGGTGTTAAGGAAAGTATAACGATCCTCAACCGTTACATCAGAGCACATTGCCATATAGCGGTAACGCTCAATAGCTACCTCACAACATGCCTCTAAATCCCCATAAAGGTTAATTAAAGAATCAAGCGATGCTAGGTATGGTGATTTTCTAAGTAGTACTAGCCCCTCGGCTTGAGAGCTTACATTTTTTTTAAGCATCCATAGGCTTGAAAGCATCGTGGCAACACGATTTGGAGTTGTCATATAATAGGAGCGCATCACATCATAGCCTTCTGTCTGCTGACCAAGTAAACTAAGCAAATCGTTATTAAAGAGTCTACTATCAACCCCATGAATTACAAAAGGTTCATAGCTAAGGGCTTTTTTACTAGCTAAAAGTGCTGGGTCCTCTAAAGCTTTAGCGTAAAACTGCTTTGTCTTTTCTTTAGCGTCATCTGAAAGGAAAGGATAGCTCTCATAGATTTTCCCAAGTACAGTGTTTAAAACTGCAGAAAGAGCAGGATCCGTAGACTCACTTTTTTCTTCTAACGCCTTTATCTCATCAACTATAGGCCCTATAGAATCATTGGATATTGAGCTCATTACATCAAGCAACCGACTCTCTGCTTTAAGCAAATTGCCATAGGAAGCCTCTTGAGTAGCCTTGGAAATTATACGACGAAGCGAGGAAGCCTCAGACTGAGGTAAATCCTTTTGGGCTGATGCTTGAACTTCCCGCCAAAGCTGTTTATAGTTATCGGCCTTTAAAGTGCTAGGTAAAAAAAGCACTATGGAAAGTATCAAGAAAAGTATCTTCTTCATGGGTATTATTTTCCGAAAGGTCTTTTTAAAGCTTTTGAGAGTTTTGCTTTTTTCTGTTTTTTTAGTCCCATTTTTATTGTCAGCACTTTTAAGCTTGAGAACTCAAAGATACAAGACTAAAAAATAAGACTCTTGGCAAAGTTACTATGTTTGCAAAGGAAAACCAAGAATTTAGATAAATAAAGT
>JAJQAI010000154.1:0-1691 GCA_021203915.1 Prevotella sp.
AATTAATTCATACTATTGATGATGGTAGTGGTAGTCTAAAATACAATGTTTGCTCAGATGATTGTGAGTGTGACATTGGTGAGCAACATGCGCATTTTTTCTGCGAACGCTGTCAACGTACATTTTGTCTAAAGCAAATACAAGCACCAATAGTTGAGTTACCTGAAGGCTTTCAACCTAGTAGCATAAACTATGTCGTTAAAGGTTTATGTCCTGCATGTTCTTTAGATGTTTGATGAGTCAATCAAAAACCTAAGCGATAAGGACTAGTTAAATTGCTAATGTTTCAAGCAGCCTATAGGTACAATATAAATACCATCCTCTATTCGTTGATAAGCATATTCACCAGTAGCTGTAAGAATCATTTTAAATGAAGGCTCTTTCATTTTTGTTGTATTGATTTTACTTGACAACAAAGTAAGAGTTTTCACACCTTCATTTATCAATGTTTCACCACCAAGTTTTATTTCTATCAATCCGTATTTTCCATTACGCAAATGTATGACGACATCACATTCTAAACCTGTTTTATCCCTATAGTGATATACCTTACCATTTAAAGTATCTGCAAAAACGCGTAAATCTCTAATACATAGTGTTTCGAAGAATAAGCCCATTGTATTTAAATCGTTAATCAAATCTTCTGGACCTAAATTTAAAGCAGCTGTTGCTATTGATGGATCGACGAAATATCGTGTGTCTGTAGTACGAATAGCTGTTTTGGAACGAAGATTTGGATTCCATGCTGGCATATCTTCTATTACAAACATCATTCTTAAAGTATTAAGATAGGAATTAATTGTATTCTCATCAAGCGTTTCTATATCATTATTTTTCATATCTTCTAATAATGTAACTATAGACGCTTGCGTAGCTTGATGCCTTGCATAAGCTCTCATTAGACGTTGTACTCTTTCAGAGGTGCGTTTTACACCTCCTACATTAATTATATCTTCTTTTGTTACAGCCTCATAATAATCAAAAGCTTGTTCTAAAGCAAGATTTTTTGGTAAGCTAGTAGCCATCGGCCATCCACCACGACATATAAGAAAAGCAATGTCTTTAAGTGTTAAAAAATTTTTTGAAAAAACTTTTTCTCTTGAATAAAAAAGATTTTCAAGGCTTACGGATCCATTAGACTCTCCCGACTCAAATAAAGTCATTGGTCGCATAATTAACCATGCAAATCTACCAGTTCCAGAATGTAGTATTTCCTTCTTCGCTTCCTTATTAGGCGAGGAAGAACCTGTTAAAATAAACTGTCCCATCCTATGACGATGATCAACAATATATCGTATAGCATCCCATACACTCGGTACAGTTTGCCATTCATCTATAAGCATAGGGGGCTTACCCGAAAGTGCTTCATCAGGTTCTAATTCAAGAAGACTTCGAAAATGATTCATAATACTTTTATTTGTTAACATCACCTTACTTTGAGCCATTTCTTCAGCAGTAGTTGTTTTACCACACCACTTAGGTCCTTCAATTAGTACAGCACCCTTTGCCCTTAATTTCTTTGCTAACAACTCGTCCAAAATCCTATGTTTATAACCTTCCATAATTTGATAATTAAATTATTTCGATGATACAAAGATAAGTTTTTTTTCTAATTAATAAGTAATTTTGCAATAATTTTCAGTGATTTGGCTTTAATTCTTTCAGTGATTTGGCTTTAATTCTTTCAGTGA
>JAJQAI010000154.1:1791-4175 GCA_021203915.1 Prevotella sp.
GATTTGGCTTTAATTCTTTCAGTGATTTGGCTTTAATTCTTTCAGTGATTTGGCTATATTACAACCATAAGAACAATAACAAACATTAGTCAAAGCTACCTAATAATGCTAAAAAAGGTACAACTTACAAATAAAAATCAAAAAACTTGAAGTCCTCTTGTAGAAAAAAAGAGATTTTACTTGATGTTGTCAACAAAGCGGAAGAGTCTACTCCAACGTACACCCTCAAAGCCATGACGATCAGGATCACTTGACCACCAAATAAAAATGGGCTTTCCAACAATATGATCCTCAGGAACAAAACCCCAATAACGACTATCAGCAGAATTATGGCGATTATCTCCCATCATCCAATAATAGTCAAACTTGAATGTATACGTATCCGTCTGGGCATCGTTAATAAATATCTTATCGCCCTTTACTTCTAGTTTATTACCTTCATACACACGTATAGGGCGCTCATAAATAGGTAAGTTTTTAAGGTCAAGTTTTACTGAAGCGCCCTTTTTAGGTATCCATATAGGTCCATAATTATCACGTGTCCACCTTGTATATTCATCTAATGGATACGTATCGCCTATAGGAGCATCAGTATTGATTTCTATACTTTGAACAATGTCTTTACGAGCAGATAAAGTCTTTACAGCCCTATTTGTAAGGGGGATAAATCCATATTGATTTAAACTTTTAAGATCCTCTATACTTATCTCAAGTTCTTTCATTAGTTCATCGGGGATTGGTTGTAAGAGCTTCACCCAATAAGTATACTGAACTTCATCTGGCTCCTTATTCGGTTTACCATCCAAATAAACAATGCGGTCTTTAATTTGAAGTGTTTGCCCAGGTAAACCTACACAACGCTTTACATAGTTTTCTCTACGATCCACTGGACGCGTAATTATAGAGCCAAATGTTTCATGGTTATCTAGAATATACTTTCTACCCAACTGATATATCAACTCGAAATATTCACGTTGATCTTCAATAGATAGAGTATCTAGCTTTGGATGACTGGGAAGTATTTGACTACCAAAGGAATAACACATTTGATAATAGTCTGCTGCCTGATATGCAGGACTTGAAACCAAGGTATCACCCGAAGGATAGTTGAATACTACTATATCATTAAGCTGAATATCACCTAATCCTTTAACTCTTCTATAATCCCAATGAGGCCATTCAATGTATGATTTGCAATCAAATATTGGTAGGGTATGTTGTGTTAGCGGAACAGTAAGAGGAGTTTCTGGAATACGAGGTCCATAACTCACTTTGCTAACAAAAAGATAATCGCCAGTAAGAAGAGATTTCTCTAGGGACGATGAAGGTATAACATAGTTTTGGAAAAAGAAGATGTTAATAAAATATACTGCCACTAAAGCAAAGACAATAGCATCCACCCAAGACATTATAAAGCGGATTGGACCATCCGAGTCTTTCCACCATTGCCACTTTATTTTCTTCGTTATATATGCGTCAAATATAAATGGCACAACAATAAGACCAAGCCAACTCTTAACCCACAATAAGAATATGAGATATAAAACAATGACCACAGTGAACTTAATCCACTGCTTCTTCATGTTTATTTCTTTCTCCTTTTTTAAAGAAACCTTTGCTCCTTTACTTCTCATGTGAATAATTTTCCGCTATACAACAAAAAACATCAAAATTTAAACATATCGCTAATGGTAAGTAGTCCGCTATGCTTCATTGTAAACTCAGCAGCTAGCACAGCACCAAGAGCAAAACCTTTACGAGAGTGTGCATCATGCGTGATAGTTATTTTGTCAGCCTCTGAGTCGTACTCTACGGTGTGTATACCCGGTACCTCACCTTCTCTAATAGAGTCTATAACCAACTGTTTTTCATTAGGCTCATCACCTTTTTGAACACCGTCTGTAGTAGTTAATGAGCCTTTAACCCAAGAATCTTTACGGTCTAAATTATTTATTATCTCTTGAGCTAGAGTAATAGCTGTTCCACTTGGAGCATCAAGTTTATGTATATGATGGGTTTCTTCCATCTTTACAGAATACTGTGGAAAATCATTCATTATCTTAGAAAGATAACGATTAATAGCAGAAAAGATAGCTACGCCAATACTAAAGTTCGATGCCCAAAAAAGAGTTTTCCCTTTATTAGCACACAAACTTTTAATCTCATCACCATGCTCATCTAGCCACCCAGTAGAACCGGAAACAACCTTTACATTATGTTTAAAGGCATTCATGTAGTTGCCATAGGCAGCTTTAGGAGATGTAAATTCAATAGCTACATCAGCCGAGGAAAAAGCCTCACTTTCAAAGTCTTGGAGGTTATCTATATCTATAATACTAACAATCTCATGGCCACGACTAAGGGCAATCTCTTCTATCATCTGT
>JAJQAI010000174.1 GCA_021203915.1 Prevotella sp.
ATATACTGCAAAATACTAAAAAATGTACTGCTAATATGATAAAACTACTATCTATAAAAACTATAGAAAAATTGTTATTTGGCTAGCTAAAAATCAGGGGGAGGTTAAAAAAGAACTCTATAGAAAATATAGAATAGGGAATAAATAAGACTGGTACCGCTAATGCTTAGGTGTTCTTATCTTTGAATGAGATAATTAGAATTTGATATTATGCTATGTGTTTTCCTATCTACTCTTTCTTCGTTGCGTTGAAACATATAGAAGAGGATATTTGTGTCTAGGTAGATTTTCATTTCATCACTCGCCTCATGAGTGACTTATATTCCTTTTCTGTTAATCCTGACAAATCCCAAAATGGGGGTGCATCAGATCTAAGCCATTGTCCTACCTTGCTAAGTCTTTCTAGAGGGATAGGATCTAGTTCTTTCTTTGATTTCTTCTTCGCTTTTGGCTTAGATGTTTTTGTAGCTTTTTTTGTTTCCATAATCTTACCTTCTTTATTTTTGGCACGAAGGTAGTGATAATTTTGAGGGGATGCAAAAATCTATACCTTTTCTATTGTTTGTTGCGGAAGAGTTTTAATGGTAGAGTTATGGTTTGTTTTGATGGAGTTTCAGCCCGTACTTGGTGTATTGTGAGAACTTAAGGTCAGAACTCACTAATGTCACTTTATCTGAGATTGCCTGTGCGATAATCAATCTATCTACAACATCGTGGTGATTATCAAACAAAGGTAACGCTTCAAATGTCTGGAAGTGTTTCGGTGAAATGTACTCAATGGTTATATTGTTATATGCCAACCACTCTTCTACAAAAGTACTTTCATTCCTTTTATGTTTTGGCTTTAGTCTTGTTATTACCAACTGCATAAGCTCTGCAACACATAGGACACTTGTGTGCATCTGATTGGCATAATCTGATATTATGTTATGCGTTTCCCTATCTATCCTATCTTCGTTGCGTTGTAGCATATAGAAGAGGATATTCGTGTCTAGGTAGTATCTCATTTCATCACTCGCCTCATGAGTGATTTATATTCTTTTTCTGTCAAGTCTGACAAATCTAATATAGGTGGTGCATCAGATCTAAGCCATTGTCCTATCTTGCTAAGTCTCTCTGGAGGGATAGGATCTAGATCTTTCTTTGATTTCTTCTTCGCCTTTGGCTTAGATGTTTTTGTTACTTTTTTTGTTTCCATAAACTTACCTTCTTTATTTTTGGCACGAAGATAGTGAAAATTTTGATGGAATGCAAAAAAATCTATGGTCTCTAATTTAAATATGATTTTTTTATTAGCAAATCCTTCGTTATGTCAAATTGCAGCACAGGCTAAGATATAATTAGATTTTATCTATAGCTAGCTAGGCTTCACTAGCATAAATTAAAAAAATGTGGAGTGAAAAACATTTGGAACGCGCGCGTTCCAAATCTCAAAATACAACGTAGAAGTTACTAAAACGTAATCAAAAAAAAACGGCAAGCAACTCTATAGAATACCTGCCGATATTTAGGTGAGAATAATGTAATAATAAATCACTTTATTCCAAATAGTTGCAAGAGTTCTATTGCCTTACTATCGCCTTGTTCTGCTGCCTTTTTAAACCATTTAATTGCTTTGGTGTGATTTTGGGTTACACCATCGCCTTTGGAATAGCAAACACCAAGATTAAATTGAGCTTCTATGATGCCTTGTTCCGCTGCTTTTTCAAACCACTTAACTGCTTCGGTGTGATTTTGAGTAACTCCCTTGTAATAGAATAAACCAAGATTAAACTGAGCTATTGCATAGCCTTGTTCGGCAGCTAATTTGTACCATTTAACGGCTTGCTCTAAATTTTGTGTAACGCCTTGCCCTTTTTCATAGCAAATGCCTAAATTGCATTGAGCTATTGCATAGCCTTGCTCAGCTGATTTAGTGAACCATTTTAAGGCTTCTATATAATCTTGAGTAACTCCTTTTCCTGATTTATAACAAAAGCCTAAATTACATTGTGCTCTAGAATTTCCTTGCTCGGCTGCTAAGAGAAACCATTTAACTGCTTCTGCAGAATCTTGAATAACTCCTTGTCCAAATTCATAACAAGCACCTAAATTACCTTGTGCTTTAGCAAAGCCTTGTTCGGCTGATTTAGTATACCATTTAACAGCTTCTGAATAGTCTTGAGTGACTCCTTGTCCATATTCATAGCATACGCCTAAATTGCATTGTGCTCTAGCATTACCTTCATCGGCTGCCTTGGTGTACCACCTAATAGCCTCACCTAAATCTTTTTCAATGCCAAGACCTAATTCATAACAAGAGCCCAGGAAGAACTGTGCTTCGTTATTTCCCTGCTTTGCAGACTTGCTAAACCATTTCACTGCCTCTATGAAATTTTGTTCAACTCCATCACCATCGTAATAACATAGGCCTAAACAAAGTTGTGCATCTGCATCTTTGTTTTGCGCTCTTTCTATAAGATCTTCCAACATACTAAATCAAAAATTCAATCAATGTTATTACTATTCTCGTTTCAACTCTACAAAAGTACTAATAAAACGAATTATTTCAAAAGAGCAATTCTCATTGTAGATGACAATACTAATTTGGCGTGTTTGGCGTCATAACTTCTTTCTTTTCTCTTGCAGGAAAATTCTAGTGCAAAAAACTATTCTTATTCCCTCCACTCTCTATACAAAGCGCATCAAGTCAACCAACTGAAGGAAATATTCGTTTGACCAAATGTCTAACTCTTTCGTATCTTTAACAAAAGGCAATACATCGTCCTTTACTTTTTGTATATTGGTTGTGGCGAGGCGATGTCTTAGTTGTTCTAGGAAAGTAGCCCTGTCTATTTGAGTGTTGTTGAATTGGCGTACTCGTTCAGCAAGGTGGTCGAAATCCAATGGCACGTTGTTTCTGATGTACCATTCAAAGTCATACCAATCTCTACCCTTAACTCTGTTTCTCCAACTACGATAGATTAAAGCATGCATCTTACCTGCAAAGAGGTCGGGTAGAGTAAAACACCGTGTCACGAAAGTATAAGGGAGCATGAGTAGTTTAGGCTCCGTATGAAATTTCATTGGGGGCTGAGTGTCCACTTCTATTTTTATCTTTATAGTTTTGTTTGTTTGAAATGATACGTCATATACATCAGTGCCATCTTTCAAAAATGCTGATTCTACTGCCGTGAACTTTTTCTCTTTCTTTTTGATTTCCACATTTCGACCCGCAAGTGCAAACATATCAATGATTGGCTGGAAATATTTCTCAAAGTCAAAATCACTCTTAGGACTGAGCAAAGAGAAGCTCATATCCCAGCTGAAGCGTTCCAACCCGTGGAAAATTCTCAGACACGTGCCTCCATAGAAGGCAGCCACGTCAAAGAACCCACCACTATGTAGGCCTGCAAGCACTAACTGCTGATTTACCTCATAAACGGCATTGTGTCTATCTTGTTCGCTCAATGAGTCGTATTGAGAGAGCATAGTGTCATAGATGTGATTTGTCATTTTCTTAGTAGTTTGAGAAGTGTTTTGATGGATTCTTTTTTCTTTCCCACTTGGGCGTATGCCTCAAAGATCTTTGAGTTCATTTCATAGAAAGCGTCCATGTCCAAGCGGATGTCTTCCTCTAAATATAAAGCTGCATCCTTGATAAAACGCAGATTGACTCCTGGAGTAGACGCTATGAGGTCACACAACGCCTTCTCTGGAGTGGCTATGAGAAAGGCATAGTTATGAGTCACTATCGTTGTGGCGCCAATTAAAAAAGCTTCTTTATCTTGATGGACGAACTCAAACCTACCTATGGGAGTGTGAAAATTGCGCGAAGCCTTTAGCGTGACCGATTGCATGGTATAGACAGCTTCTGGAATGAGTCCATAGTAGCGCAAAGCTGATAACATCGATACGTAGGATGGCGCATATAGATAATTGGCTATGAGTTGGGTTGACAAGATAACTCCCGAAGCCTTAGGGCTAACCACATATAGTCCTCGCTTGAGACGAATAATTTCGCCACGCTTCTCCAACCATTGTACCTTCTGCCTCTTTCCCACAAGGTCGGGGAAAAGAGATTCCACTATAGTAGAAGTTATAGGGGTATTTCCAAATGCCGACAATTGACTGTTCATAGGTGCAAAAGTAGTAAAAAATTTGATAGTAAAGCAAGAAAATCATATTTTTCTA
>JAJQAI010000196.1 GCA_021203915.1 Prevotella sp.
ATCCAATTCTATAAAGGCACATCGAAAGCGCAATGGCAGGTGGATGACAAATCCACAGCAACCATCCTTGTTACTAAAACTGTAAATGGGATTACTTTCAACATAGCACGCTACAAGCTAACGTTTAAAGAAGAGGTAACTCCACTAACTCAAACCCAAGTAGCTCATCTTAAAGATCTTCAAGGTAATGAGAGTTATTGGTGGAAAAACTTGACTCATCGATCGCCAGAGTATATGAAAGCCAACTATGAGCCAATTACTTCTCTTACGTTTAGTTATGACACTAACAACAACGCCAGTGCCGTATTAAATGGGGGTATGAGCTACGCATATCCTTTCCCTTTGGAATGGAACTATTGTGGATACGCCTTTTACGATGGTTCTCCTACAGCGGATGTTAATTCAACATCATATGGTAGTGGTTCTTCTTTAAGTCGTACCCAGTGGGGTATGTATAGTATAGTTAATTCATATATTGGCTATGGAGATGTTACATATTATTCAAATAACGTTCCTCCAACGGGGACAGGAAAGGATGATGGCGGTTATTGGCTATACATGGATGCTTCCGATCGTCCTGGCTCTCTTGCTGAACTCACATTTGATGAAAGGTTGTGTCAAGGTTCTGAACTTTTTTGTACTGCATGGATAAAGAGTGCTTCGAGGTATACTACTGGAACTTCTGATGATGATGGAGCTATACTATTAACTGTTATGGGTGTGAGAATTGACGATGATGGTAACGAAATACATGAACCTATATATCGCCAGTGCTCAGGACAGATAATGGTGACAACAAGCCTTGGTAATTCGATGGGTGAAACGGGCTTGTCTTCTGAGGTTACGGGTAAGGGAGAAAACACGAACCAATGGTTTCAGTTGTACTTTTCCTTTGTCAATAGCGGGAATTTGGATTACGATTATTATACGTTGAAGATAGATAATTACTGCGCATCGACAGGTGGTGGTGACTATTATTTTGATGAGGTAAAAATATACGTGCTACATCCCACGGTAGAGGTGGTGCAGTTAGAACCCATATGCACAGAACAGGATGATAAATCCCTAATGAGGATAGATGTTGAATATGAGGCTATGATGTCGCGTTTAGGATTTGTTCCTACAGAATATATTGGTGATGAGAACAATAATGCAATTGCCTCGATTGACTTTGTCATTATCGACAAGGCTAAATACTACAATGCTATTGCAGACATTAAGGAGCCATCCAAGGAGCAAAAGGAGGAAGCCTTTAAAGCTGCCCTTGTAACGTTCTATGATAGTCAGGAAAACGAGCATCAACTTCCCACACTTGACTTTTATCTCAATTATGAACGAAACTTAAAGTATAATGACTCAGAACCAGGGAGTAATCAGGTAGTATTTGGTAAGAACAAAGACGATGATGACGAAGGAGATTTCTTCTATAGAGAAAAAGAAAATGGTATGATTGAACTATCGGTAGACTGCTTCACCGACATGATGGCATATACAACGTATTTAATAATCCTTGAACCACATACTGATACCGATAAGACAGATGCAGCAAAGTTAGATGAATTTATTGGTCTACTTAATGACGAATGTGCCATAAAAACGGAGTTTTATCTTACGTCAACAACTCTACTAAAGGTAAATGGCGAGATGGTCGATCCAACAGTTAACTACTGTGCGGGGCAGGAATTTGTAATATCTCCTCAAATGACATATACTGTCATAGATGAAAATGGAGAAAAAGAAACCATTTATTTAGATGGAGTCTATTTTGACTGGTTTTTTGGCAGTAGAGAAGAGTTTATAGAAGAAAATGAGACATACGGAGTATCCTTAGAACATGCACTTATAGAATTTCGTAACAAATATCCTAATCTAGAAGATTTAGATGGTATTAATATTCCAGATGAAAATCAAATTGAAGGTTTCACGAAGGGTTGTTACGAAATTATTGAATATTACCTTAACAAGGAGCGTACGGGTGGTTACAACAACATGCTAGTACTTTATAGAACGCATTTGGACATGCGTATGCTCTCAACAGGTTTGCAGCTTGTTATACAACCAATAGAGGTGTATTTGGTTGCTGAGGATGGTACAGAGTTGATAGTATGCTTCGGTTACGTGCCACTTACGCTTATGTCTTCTGGCGATGCACCTATACTAAAGGTAGGTTTTAGTAACATCAACTATCATAACAATGATTATCAGCCTTGTCTTAGACTCGGACTTACCCAAATGGAAAAGTGCTCTGAAACTTCGCCAATTACCATCAATCTTTATGGAGCTACGTATGTTACTGAAGAAAGCGTTGAAGTTGACCACTTAGGCGTTGCTGAAGGGATGGACATGCTATTTCTTGTGGATACGGATGACCCCACATATCGTGAGAAAATTATAAAGAAAGAAGATGGTGAGGAAATAGTGATTGGCAAGATAGCAAGACTTTATGCAACCTCTGACGAAAGTAATGACCCTCGTCGAGATGCGCCAAGTGATATCACAGGTTCTTATATGCAGATATATTTTTTTGGTGAAAATGATAGAGAATCCGGATGGACTCTTACACCATTTATGGTAAGAGAAGGCTATTATTACGTACTATCTATTTATTTCCAAGAAAAAGAACCATTTGATGAGGGTGAGCAAGCTGTAGGCACAGCATGTTGGGGAATGTTCCCCCTTGAAATCAAGGTTGTACCTGAATATCTAGTATGGACTGGCGATAGGCATAGCAATTGGAACAATGATAATCATTGGAAACGTGCAGACAAAAGTGAATTAAACAAGCCAGAGGCTGATGCATACATTACTAATATAGAAAATGAAACAGATAATGGTTTTGTGCCAATGCTCTTTTCCAAGGTGATAATGCCTAGAGATAGTAAGGCTGAACTTTATATCTCTGGCTTTATATTGGATGAAGCAAAGGACTCATTAGAATGGGTTGGGGATAGTGATGAAGCTACAGCAAATCACGATGATGTCTCGGAACATCCAACAGGAAACATAATGTATGATATGATGCTATATGAAAGTCCAACAACTGGTCTATTAAAGACTCAGCACTATCGTGTGAATCTTTGTGATGAGATACATTTTGAGCCAGGAGTCAAGTTACTATACTCTGAGCAACTTATTTACAATAAGGCATGGACCGAGGTAGAGATACCCGAGGGTAAGTGGTTACTTACTGCTACTCCACTTAAAGGAGTAGTCTCAGGTGATTGGTATACAAAGACAGAGACGGGCAGTGAAACAAGTGAATATTTCAAGGATATAACTTTTAATACTTCTGAAAATGACCGTTATGAGCCAGAGGTATATCAGCGAAGCTGGAGTATAGCTGGATCTATTTCTAATTTAAGTACTGAAGATAGAACTGCTCCTAGTTATGTTTCTACGGGTTGGTCTTCAACATATAATGATACCTATGTACCATACCAAGCAGGTGAAGGTTTCTCTATTAAAACATATTGGGGAATGGGGAATCAAGACGTATGCTTCCGCTTCCCAAAAGCAGATACCTCTTACGATTACGCAGGCTCTTCCACACTAGAAAGGTTAGGTGAGGGAACGCTCCTTGTCTCTAGCTTAGTGGATCGTACAAATCCAGATAAAGACGATGATAGTGTGTATGAGAAAGAAGTAACAGTTGATTTAACGCAAACAGGCAACG
Organism: Prevotella sp.; assembly: GCA_021203915.1. Taxonomy (GTDB): domain Bacteria; phylum Bacteroidota; class Bacteroidia; order Bacteroidales; family Bacteroidaceae; genus Prevotella. The sequence continues at coordinate 3,674 of JAJQAI010000196.1, forward strand.
CCTATTATATAATAGGTAACCCATTCACTGCTCCAATGTCAATGACAGAGTTTTTAAAAGAAAACTCACAGTTCAAGGGTTATTGGTTAGAGTCAACCTATGGCCCCATTGTGGGAACTTTAGATGGTACTTCATGGGGAGATAAAGACTGCCTAATTGAACCATATGGGGCATTCTTTGTGACTATGGATGAAAACGATTTAACTAGAGCTGACGAGTTTACAACCATTAGGTTCACAAAAGATATGCAGACGTTTGAGGAGGAAGTAGAAAAAACAAGCCTTGTAGCATTCTCTATAAGAGCTTCAAATGATGTTGGTACTACAGGTGCAACTATTTCATACTCTAAAGAAGCAATAGACGGCTATAATGTTTCCGAGGATGCCGTTTTAATGGAGGACGCTTCATGGAAAAAAGATGGTATGCCACTGGTTTACACTGTAGCCGATGA
>JAJQAI010000214.1 GCA_021203915.1 Prevotella sp.
GTCTTTTAAGAAGAAAAGATTTGTCCATCACTTTATTTTTACTGGGATTCCACTAACCATTAATATTACTTCATCAGAGATACTAGCAACCCACTGATTAAGCCATCCTAAAAGATCAGTAAATTTACGTTGCAGAGGATTTATAGAAACACCTCCCATTCCTATTTCATTGGTAACAAAAATAAATGTTGCATCCTGAGAGGTAAATAAAGATAATTCATCTTTTAGCGTTTTAAGAGTCTCATCTACATTAAAATTCTCTTTCTCTGATATAAAGTTTGTTGCCCAAAGTGTAAGACAATCAATAAGAACAACCTTTCGGCTGACCTGGATTTTAGATAGATTCTTTTCTTCCTCAACTAAAGTCCATGCATCTTTACGACGCTCTTTGTGCCTTAAGACTCTTTCTTGGAATTCCTCGTCCCAAATGTGCGCTGTGGCTATATACATAGGCTTTGAAGATAGCTTTAAGGCCATCTTCTCGGCATAGGTTGACTTTCCGGACCTCTGCCCTCCTGTAATAAGAATTATTCTTTTCACGCTTTTAAATTATGGCTCTTTATTTAGGATGGAAACAAAGCTCTTAGGCAATACAATATTGTCTACTTTAGTGGCTTCCAAAAAAAGAGGGGCCATTTCTTCGTCCTTAAACCCTGCTATGCCACAACCTATCCTTGTAACTAAGAATACTTTATCCTTATGCTCCTTAGCATAAGTTATAAAATCGTCCACATATGGTTTAATAACATCAATACCTCCGTGCATTGTAGGTATAGCATAAGATTGTCCTTGAGCGCCAACTCCTTTTCCCCAGACGGCACCAAAGGATTTATGTGCTATGCGTGCAGCTCCACTAACGTGAGCACCCATTAAATTGCTTCCAAAAACAAAAACCTCATTAGGTTTTAACTCCTTGATAAAGTCAGGCGTAAATTCTGGCTTTTCGTAAAAATCGTCGTTTTTCTTCATATGATAATAGTAATAAGATGTGTCTTCTTGATAAAGGAATTCATTCCATGCCTGGTCTTGATTTTTGGATAATGTAGCAGCAAGCAAATACCTAAATAGGGATATACCAGAGAATTCGTCTATTATACATAGCTCTGGTATATTAGCATTTATTCGAAGGTGTTCGATTTTAAATCCATCTTCTTTTTTTGAATACTTTGCCTCAAATGCACAATAAAGAGTCCAACTTCTATAATAACGTATAAAAGCATCATCTGTTATCATTAACCAATGATCTTCCATAGCATCAGGAATATGCCCAAAACTTATATGCTCCATTTCTTCCTTACTAATGGGAATATTTAGATCTACCTCTAAAATCCCATCTTCTTTAGGCATTGGCTCAACCTTAAAATCTTTCATTGCTGCTTTTTTGGTCTTTTCTTGCTTTACACTAGAGTCCCTAAGAAGCTTTTCGTTAGGATTTCCAAAAGATAGCTTCCAAAACATCATGGCTTTTTGAATTTCTTCCACGGCTTGAGGGGCTCCAATTTTTCTTGTTTGTTGAACTCTTTTTCTAAAAGAAGTTAGGACATCCCTCATATCCTTAGGAAGATAAGAAATAGCCTTTTCTTTTATCCAAGAGGGTATACCCCATATGGCTTCAGCAATACTACCAACGATAGCACCAAGCGTATCGGCGTCAGCCCCAAGGCTTATAGCCTTTCTAATCGCATCCTCAAAGCTATTACTTTTAGTTATAATCCAAAATGCAACGGGCACAGTACCTTGGCAGGTCTCATCAAAGTGATTTTGAACATCTTCCTTTTTAATATCAATGTTATACTGAGAAAACTCTAAAGCTCTTTTTAAAGCTTTCTTTATTTGATTGGAATCTATAGAAACTTTTGAATAGCGTAACTTGAGGCAATCATGAATAGCTATAGCTACTGCTTGAGCACCCTTAATTCCTTCTGGATGGTTGTGGGTTGGAAAAGCTGTATGAGCAGCTGTTTGAACCATATGACTAAATTCCATTGAAAGCCAAGCGACGGGGCTTACTCTCATTGCAGAACCATTTCCGAAAGAGCCATATGCCTGCGGATTATTACTTAAAACCCAAGATAAGAATCTTCCGCCGTATGACCCCATAGGGTGCGGATATTTATTGCACCAAGAGTGAAGCGAAACTCCAAAATCTTTTCTTTTTAAAAGGGCATCAGCTATGGCAATGGTACATATTGAATCATCAGTAAAGTCATTTTCTTTAGAAAAGAACTCAAAATCATAATCATTTGTAGGATTGAACTCCCAACGGCTTCCTACTATATCTCCTATAATTGCTCCTAACATAATCTTAAAATTCTAATTTAAAACCTCTTTCTTTAAACTCTTTGTATTTGTCTTGATTTAATTTAAACAAAAATGCATCTCTTTTGGGCGTTGGGCTCGCCTTTTCTTCAAGACGATCAATAATCCCTATTCTCATCATCTTACTATAGAAATTTCTACGATCAAATCTTACATCAAGTATGGCCTCATATAGATTTTGAAGTTCTTTAATTGTGAACTTTTCAGGAAGTAGTTCAAAGCCAATAGGCTCAAAATGTATTTGACATCGAAGCTCTGTAAGAGCCATTCTTAAGATTTGGTCATGATCAAAGGCAAGTGCGGGCACTTCATTAAGTGAGAACCATGAAGCTTTCTTAGCATCATCACCACCTTTAACTTCCTCAATCTTAACTAAGGCGTAAAAAGCTATTGTAATAACGCGCTCTCTTGGGTCACGATATGGCTCAGAATATGTATGAAATTGTTTAACATATGAAGCCTTTAAACTAGTTTCCTCTTTGAGTTCTCTTAGAGCTCCTTCTTCAGCACTCTCTTCCATTTGAAGAAAACCTCCGGGAAATGCCCACTTGCCCTTGTAGGGTTCTATTCCACGCTGAATAAGAAGTACTTTAAGGCGTGTCCCGTCAAAGCCAAAAATCACGCAATCTGTTGTAACGGCAGGATGAGGGTATTTGTACCAATATCCATCTATTCCATTAAAAGTTACTTTATTTTCCATTCTTACTTGTGTAATGATTACACTGCAAATATAATATAATATTATAAGTTTTCAAAATTTATTGTGTGTAAATTACGCAATAAACGAAAAATTTAACATAAATTACAACTTTTTACTCCTCTGACTTTAGCTTAAAAGGAAAAAAAGTTATAAATCTTTGCAGGTTTACTTAAAAAAGATATACATTTGCACTCGCTTAGAAAAATATCGCGGGGTGGAGCAGTTGGTAGCTCGCCAGGCTCATAACCTGGAGGTCACACGTTCGAGTCGTGTCTCCGCAACAAGAAAAAGATTCCCCAATAGCCCCCGAAAAGAAGGTCTTGGGGCTTTTTTTTGCTCTAATTGCCCAAAGTGTGGCAAATTTTTAAAAAAACCTATTTTTCTGATTTAAGTCAAGAAATAGCACCCAAATCATAGGAAATAGAGAATCCCCTATAGTCTATTATATAATCATTGCATAATTTTGCCGGCGAAACGAAGACCAAAAAAGTTACTTTAAAAGTAACGAGGAAAAAGGGGATTACCCCCAAAAGAGAAAAAAGTATAACTGGCAACAAGATTAAATCTTGAAAAAAAATAGCTGAACAAGAAGCTGTTTTTGCCATAAACAGGATAACATGAGAATTATATCAAGAATGGCAGTGGCCTTCTTACTTGTTGCGACAACAAGTTTAAGTACACTAGCCAAAGTAAACAAAACAGAAAACGAATTTAGTTGGAATCCAGTGATGGATGCAATTATTCAGGTTGAAAGCAACGGAAACCCTAAAGCAGTAAGTGGTGTATCACGTGGTGCGATGCAAATCACTCCAATTTTACTTGAAGATTGTAATCAAATCCTTAAATCAAGGAATAGCAAGAAAAGGTATACCCTAAATGACTGCTTTGACGTTGAAAAATCCAAGGAAATGTTCTTAATCATTCAGTCCCACTACAATCCAGAGTGCAATGTAGAAAAGGCTATAAGAACATGGAACGGAGGTCCAAAATACAGCGTTAGGGCAACGCAGAGGTATTTTGAGAAAGTTATGAAACATCTTAAATAAAGATTGTGTTCAACTATATATAAGAAGAGGGCGTTATTTTGTATAGCGC
>JAJQAI010000163.1 GCA_021203915.1 Prevotella sp.
TAGTAATTGGTTATACTATCAGAGCTAGAAAAGATTTGACTGGTTCTGTTGGTTCTGTTTCCGGTGCAAGGTTGGCCGCAGTTCCTGTAGCATCTGCTGGTGAGGCTTTGCAAGGTAAGATTGCCGGTGTGCAAGTAACCACGGTCGATGGTGCGCCAGGAGCCGACATTAACATTCGTATTCGTGGTGGTGGTACTTCACTAAGTACTGACAATAGCCAACCTTTGTTTATTGTCGATGGATTCATTGCTGATAATATCAATGATATTCCTCCTACCGACATTCAGTCAATCGACGTACTAAAGGATGCCTCCCTAACCGCTATTTATGGTGCTAAGGGTGGTAATGGTGTAGTTGTTGTAACAACGAAGTCTGCGCAAGCAGGAAGAACAAAGGTAGAGTTCAATGCTTATTGGCAAGGAAAAGCACTTGCTGGTAAGGTTGATTTGCTAAATGCCTATGAGTTCGTACGTTATCAGCAGGACTATACCATTGGTAGTAACTCTAGAATTTATCAGTTTAGACATGACTATGGTAACCCTAACGATATGGACCTATACAAGAATGCAGTATCGCATGATTGGCAGGACGAGATTATGGGTGGTATGGCCTTAACTCAGAACTATAACGTTACTGTTCAAGGTGGAAGTGATAAACTTCGTTTCAATGCTTCTTTAACTCAGAACTCAGAAAATGGTATTGTTGAGGGCTCAGGTGTTCGCCGTACAAACCTCAATACTAAGATTGACGTTCAGATAACCAAGAATCTTAGCCTACTTATTAACCCACGTATCACCTATAGACGTGATATCGGTGCTGGAGCAGATGGTATTGGTTCTGGAGGTTTGATTGGCGTTTTGCGCTATCGTCCAACAAATGGTTTGCGTGAGGTTATGTATAGAGATGATAAGGTTATTAACTATGGTGACGAGAAGTATTGGATTTTATCTAGCCCACTTGAGGAAATTAACCAAAACTATCAATTAAAGCATGCCTACACTATTACTAACCAGTTTGCCCTTCAATGGAATATTATTAAGGGACTTCAGTTCCGTTCAGAGCTAGGTCAGTCATGGGGCTTTAGTGATACAAACCGTTTCTATGGCTATCTAACAAGTACCGGAATTAGTAATAATGACCAGCCTGTAGTTCAGCTTACTGATAGGCGTACAGATAAGTATATTTGGACAAATACTTTAACTTATGACCTTACTCTTAAAGATCGTCATAACTTATCTTTCTTAGCTGGTTTTGAGATTCAAAATGATCAATATCATCAAACATACGAGAGTGCTCGTTATTTCCCACAAACAGTAGAACCTAGAGACGCTTTTGCTAACATGGGATTAGGTACTGCATATGCTACAACATCTACTGTATCTACACCTAATCGTATGGCATCATTCTTTCTACAGGCCAACTACAACTACAAACATAGATACTTGCTCTCAGCTACGTTCAGAGCCGATGGTTCCACAAAGTTTGCCCCCGGTAATCAGTGGGGTTACTTCCCATCAGTATCAGGTGCGTGGGTAATTTCTCAAGAGCCTTTCATGAAGAATGTTAAATGGATAGACCAATTAAAGCTTCGTCTAGCATTCGGTATGGCAGGTAATAATAATATTGATTCTGACCTATGGCGTTACCAATATTCTATCAACTCAACAGGTGGACCATCTTGGAGTGAGAATACAATCAATGGTGAGTCATATTATGGTACATCAAGCACCTTTGCTAATAAGGATATAAAGTGGGAGACTACCGTAACACGTAACGCAGCAGTTGACTTTACTATTTTAAAAGGTCGTTTAACCATAACGCCAGAGTTCTATTGGAATACAACTCGTGACTTGCTATATACGGCAAAAATACCAACAACTACAGGTTACACCCAGCAAATTCAGAATATAGGACAGGTAACCAATAGGGGTATCGAGTTGACTGTAAATGCAGATATTGTTAATACAAAGGATTGGGATGTAAGTCTTATGTTCACTTTGGGTAACAACAAATCTAAAGTTGATAAGATTAACGGAGAGGATAATGTACTATGGACAACCTCAAGCCGTTGGAGTTCTAGCTACGACGATTTCTGTTTAGTTGAAGGAGGTCAAGTTGGACTTATCTATGGTTTTATCTATGACGGAATATATCAATTTGATGAGTTTGAGCGTTCTGGATTTAACTATGCAGCAAAAGAGGGGACTCTAAATAGTGATGCTATCTTTGGTACTTATCCTGGCCGTATTAAGTTTAAGGATATTAGCGGTCCTGATGGCGTTCCTGATGGCGTAATTAATGAGTACGACCGTACAGTAATTGGTAATACTAACCCTAAAGTTCAAGGTGGTTTTGGAATCACTGCTAGATATAAGAATTTCGATTTAACAGCTAACTTTACCTACATGGTAGATTTCGATATCTTAAATGCTACAGCATATGATTTATCTTCAGCTGTAAACTCTAGTTCTACTAGCCCACTTAATGTACTTTCTAAGTTTAGCTACGACAATCGTTGGGTATACTTTGGTGATATCTATAAAACCAACGCCGATGGTTCTACCTATCTATATAATTTAGGTGAACCGCTTATTAGCAATTCTCAGCACATTGAATACTTGGACGTTTACGAGCAAATTAATGGTAACAAGACTCTTTGGAATCCAAATGATGTAACTTCTAGATACACTCATTCATATTTCGTTGAGGATGGTTCTTTCCTACGTCTTAACGATATTACTCTAGGTTATACTCTTCCACAAAAGATTACTAAGAGGGTAGGTATTGAACGTCTACGTTTCTACGTTACTTGCTCTAACCTATTCTGTATAACAGGCTATAGTGGTTACGACCCAGAAGTCGACATCCAGAGTGGTCTAACACCAAGTGTGGACTATAACCGTTATCCACGTAGCCATGGCTACTTATTCGGTCTTAACATATCATTCTAATAATAAGGAGAGAGAAAAATGAAAAAGATATTATATTCAGGATTGGTCCTCTTACTTTCGATTGTTGGAATATCCTCGTGTAATGACTTCTTGGACGTAGATTCACCTTCTACGTTTACCGATGACTACATATTTTCTACGACCGATGAGGCCAATCGTCTGCTGAACAATGTATATTATAGGATTTGTAGAAATAACTCCTATGGAAACTATTTCCTAAACACGTTTAACTTTAATAGTGATGTGGAGTTTACTACAAGTACCTCAGAGATGCAAAGTACAAGCCATAATGAGTATAAATTGTTTGATTGCGAGGCAGATGCTAGCACTCTACAAACCTTATGGGAAACAATGTACTCAGGCATTGAAAGTGCTAATAACTTCGTTTGTGCTGCTGAACAAAGCGATCTTTACCAAGAAGGCGATACAACACTTCTTCAGATGATAGGTGAGGCAAAGTGTCTAAGAGCTATGAGTTACTTAGACCTAGTTACATACTTTGGTGATGTACCATTCTCACTGATTCGTACATATGATTCGGAGTCTTTAATAATGCCAATGGGAGAACGCAATGAAATATTGGATTCTTTGATTAATGACCTAGCTGAGATAGCTCCACATATGTATTTTGCTACTAAACTTTCAGAAGGCGTTGAGCGTTGTACAAAGGAATATTGCTGGGCATTAATCGCTAGGATGGCTCTATATCGTGGTGGTTATTCCCTTTATCCTGGAGCAACAAATTCCGATAAAGGAACAATGCAACGTCAAGCTGATTACCTTGATTACTATCGTATAGCTAGAAATTATTGCGATTCAATTATATCCTCAGGTACCCACTCATTAACGAAAGGTTTCTGGGAGGTATTTATAGACGAGTGTAACTATAAGGTTGCAAATACAGATGATCCTATCTTTGAAATACCATTTACTATGGATGTTTCCGGAAATGTTGGTTATGTTCATGGTCCAAGAGGAACTGAATCTTCAGGAGGTGGAACAGAAGCACCTAACCTTTGGGGTGCATCTAGCGGAAGTTATCGTCTAAATGCATTCTATCGTTATACATTCGATGAGCAAGATCTTCGTCGCAAGACTATAGGTTATTGGTATTATGACTATACAGGAACCCCTGTAATTCTTAATGACTATAATAACT
>JAJQAI010000065.1 GCA_021203915.1 Prevotella sp.
CAATAGAGCTAACAAAAGAAAACATAAGAGTTAGCACTAAAAGATTTATCCACACATAACGAACTATTCTACCTTTTGTTATAGGTGAAGAGTTTAAAATTTTGTTCTTTTTATAGATATATACAATGCCAATGTATATAAGTATTAATAGTGGGAAGAGCCAAAACCAAAAACCATAAAAAGGAATAGAAGAAAAATTGGGGTTAACTATTGTGAGGATTGCAAGTAAAAGAATTGATGGGAAATATGTAAGAGAATAAAATCCACCAGAAAGATGTGATAGGTGTTTAGAGAATAGTTGAACCAAAAAAAGTACAAGTGTAATTATGATGGCACCAATGGTTCTATTATAGTGAGTGGCACCACCAGAAAGAACATGTTGTATCATCTCAAGAGAATCGGCCTTGAGAAAGAATAAAAATAAAAACACAAATAAAGCAAAGACAATAGCACATGATGAAACCACCAATGTGCTATTGTCATATGAATGTTTTGCCATAATTAGCTCTTTTTAAGCACAACAGCAGAACGTGCCGGTATGTAAAGCTTGAGCCACTCCTTGCGGTCCTCAACATAAAGTGGGTCATAGTTGGTAACATGTACCATACTATCATCGGCGAAACCATTTCCACCAAAAGCTTTAGAATCGGTGTTGAGAACCACCTCGTATGCGCCTGTTGGCACAAGGAAACCATAATCGGTAAACGAGCGAGTTGGGCTAAAGTTAAATACAAAGACAAGATCTCCACGCATAAAGGCTAGGACCTGATCACCATCATCATGCCATATCTCCTGAAGTGGCTTAGCTTGGAAGTCACGTTGGGAGGTAATAACCTTGAGCATTTCACGATCGAAGTCTCCTAAATAATGGTAGCAAAGTTCTTTGTTATCCACGAGATTCCATTGTCTACGGGCATATTTGCAACTCCAGCCGTTACCCTCACGTGGGAAGTCAATCCATTCGGGATGTCCAAATTCATTACCCATAAAATTAAGGTAACCGCCATTCATTGAGGCTGCAGTAACTAGGCGTATCATTTTGTGAAGGGCAATACCACGATTTGAGATATCATTTTCATCTCCTTTCTTAAAGTGCCAATACATATCAGCATCAATTAGGCGGAAGATGATTGTTTTATCTCCAACTAGTGCTTGGTCATGACTTTCACAATAACTTATAGTCTTTTCATCTGGACGACGGTTCTTTACCTCCCAGAATATACTACTTGGTTTCCAATGTTCGTCACTTACCTCTTTTATGGTCTTAATCCAATAGTCTGGAATATTCATCGCCATACGGTAATCAAAGCCATAACCACCATCTGAAAACTTAGCTGCAAGTCCTGGCATACCACTGACTTCTTCAGCGATTGTTATAGCATTAGGATTAATCTCATGGATAAGTATGTTGGCAAGCGTTAGATAACATATTGCATTATCATCTTGATGACCATTAAAGTAATCGCTATAGTTTAGGAAGGCCTCCCCAAGTCCATGACTATAATATAACATGGAAGTTACGCCATCAAAACGGAATCCATCGAAATGGAATTCTCTCATCCAATACTTACAATTACTTAAGAGGAAGTGTATTACTTCATCCTTACCATAGTCAAAGCAAAGACTATCCCAAGCAGGATGCTCGTGACGATCACCCTCATAGAAGAACTGATTGTGGTCACCGGCTAAGTTACCAAGTCCTTCAACTTCATTCTTTACTGCATGGCTATGGACGATATCCATAATTACAGCAATGCCATGACGGTGCGCCTCATCGATAAGAGCCTTTAGCTCTTCGGGCGTTCCAAACCTACTAGAGGAAGCAAAGAAGCTACTTACATGATAACCGAAAGAGCCATAATAAGGATGCTCCTGTATAGCCATAATCTGTATACAGTTGTATCCCGCCTTAATAATGCGTGGAAGGACATTTTCTCTAAACTCAGTGTATGAACCAACCTTCTCGGCATCTTGTGACATACCTATGTGGCATTCATAAATAAGCAGTGGGCTCTTATTGGGTTTAAATATCTTCTTCTTCCAAACATATGGAGTCTCAGGATTCCAAACTTGTGCAGAGAAAATCTTAGTTTCCTCATCTTGAATAACTCTTTTGGCCCACACAGGTATTCTTTCTCCATGTCCACCATTCCAGTAAACATGCATCTTAAATAGGTCACCATGATTAATGGCTTTTTCAGAGAGCTTTAACTCCCAATTTCCAGTACCCTCAATTCTTTTAGCTTTGTACTTTTCATCTTCCTGCCAATTATTGAAATCACCTACAAGATAAATAGCTGTAGCATTTGGTGCCCACTCTCTAAATACCCATCCGCGTGAGAGTTTGTGAAGTCCATAATACTCGTGACCATTAGCAAAATCCTCAAGAGTAGTTTTGCCGTTTTGAGTCAATTGCCCTAGTTTCCATAGAACATGATCATGGCGTCCCTTGATGGCATCTTCAAACGGCTCAAGATAAGGATCGTTCTCTACTAGACCGATGTGTTTCTGAGTTTTTACAGGTTTCTTTTGACTTTTAGCCATGGATAAAAAGGATTATACGATTACTTTGAATGTCACTTTCTTTAGCAACTCAGCATCGCTGATGCAAGGAGTATGACCATCTTGAGGGAAGAATAGTGCAAACTGACCTGGCTTGCAGGTGAAATAAGTCTGAGCCTGGATTGCATATTTGGAAGCATCTTTTTCAGCATTGTATTCTACCTCTGGTAAATCACAAAGTGGAGTATATCCAAAAGTCTCTTCGGTGTTAAGTGGAATTTGGATATCAAGCATATTCTTATGGGTCTCCATAAGAGCAGCCTCCTTGGTCTTACCCTTAATATGGGAAACATTTAAGAACAAATCTGTTCCTTTGATGGGATACTTACCTGGCTCTAATGATGATAGATCATGAGTCTTCATAAACTCAATAACGTCCGCAAATAGCGGATTAAGGGCTATGTACTTACCCAAGTTTTCTAATGTGTCAACTATCATAATCGTTTTTAGTTAAAGGTTAATATTTTATTGTACTTTATTGCCTGAGACATACATGCCTTGTGAGATTATGTTGCCGTTTCTATCTTTTTCAACATACTTACCCTCACGAAGACCATCCTTATAACTACCTTCGAAACGCTTTCCGTCCTTATCTACTTCAATGGCAGGACCATTGGGAACTCCATTTTTATATATTCCCTTAAACTTAGTACCATCGGAGAAGTGAATTATAAACTCTCCATCGAAAAGACCGTCCCGAAAGTTTCCTTCGAAAACGTCACCTTGTTTTTTGGTTAACTTGCCATGACCATTTTGTATGTCGTTCTTCCAATAGCCGTTATATATATCGCCATTTTTCCAAACAAATTCACCATGGCCATCCTTATCACCTTTAGTAAAATGTCCCGTATAACGATCTCCATTGGCGTAGGTGAAAATGCCTGTACCTGTTCTATATCCTCTTACATAGTCACCCTCATAGACATCACCATTTTGGAATTTGTATATTCCCTTACCATTTTGGATATCCTCGGTCCAATCTCCTATATAAACGTCGCCATCAGAAAAGGTATTTGTACCCTTGCCTGAGCGAACATTGTCTTGCCACATTCCATCGTAGGTAGTACCATCGGCCCAGTCAAAGAATCCTTTACCATTTTTCATATCATTCTTCCACTGACCATCATAGTAAGCACCACCTTCTTTATAGGTATACTTTCCCTCACCACTACGTTTGTCATGATCCCAACCACCATCATAAACATCACCATTGTGATAATACATCACACCATGTCCATGTTGATAGTCACGAAACCATAGACCAACATATTTGTTGTTGTTCATGAAATAAAAAGTACCCCGACCATGTTGCTGGTCTTGAAACCACTCTCCTTCATATTTTTCCCCATCAGAAAAGGTGTATACACCATAGCCTTGACGTTTTCCTTTAATGTATTCGCCTTCGTAAACATCGCCATTTTTATATATGGTTTTACCTTTTCCATTAGGTTTACCAGAAAGCATTTCACCTTGATAACTTCCACCGTCTCTAGTCTCGCACGAACCCAAAACAATTTTTTGAGAATATATTGTTATTGGAAT
>JAJQAI010000326.1 GCA_021203915.1 Prevotella sp.
CTATATTTACTATGAAAAACTTACTAACCTTTCTAGTTTGTCTATTGTTCCCTGTTTCTATTTTTTCTTCAGACTGGGATACAACGTATAAAGAAATTGAGAATAGCATTAGAGTTCCTCAGTTCCAAGACAACTCCTACGATATAACAAAGTATGGAGCATCCCTAAAAGCAACTGCTGCTCAGAACCAAAAGGCTATTAACAAAGCTATTGAGGCTTGTTCAAAGGCCGGAGGCGGAAAAGTTATTATCCCTAAGGGAACTTGGAAGACAGGAGCCATAACTCTAAAGAGTCATGTTAATTTAGTCATCGAAAAAGATGCAACTCTTTTCTTCGAGTTTGATAGAAAACTTTATCCACTTGTTGAGACTCGTTGGGAAGGTCTTGATTGTATGAATTACTCCCCACTTATTTATGCATATAAGCAGACCGATATTGCTATTACCGGTGAGGGCACAATTGATGGTAACGGCTCTGATGAGACATGGTGGTTAATGAGTGGTAAGACTCCTAAGAGCAAAGATATTGAAGTTCCTGAAAAACAGCAAAATCCAGGAGGTAGGGCAGACCTATTAGCTATGGCAGAAGAAGGCGTGCCAATTGAAAAAAGAGTTTTTGGCTCAGGTAAAGGCCTTCGTCCACAACTTATAAATCTATGCCATTGTGATGGTATCTTAATTGAAGGAGTAACCCTGCTTCGTTCTCCTTTCTGGGTAATCCATCCTCTACTTAGCCAAAATATTACTGTTCGTGGTGTCCACATTCAAAATGATGGTCCTAATGGTGATGGCTGTGATCCAGAGTCCTGTCAGAACGTTCTAATTGAGAACTGTATATTTGATACAGGTGATGATTGTATCGCTATTAAGAGTGGACGCAACGAAGATGGACGTGAAGGCGGTAAGGGCCGTTATGTCGGAATTCCAAGTAAGAATATCATTATTCGCGACTGTACGATGAAAGATGGCCATGGTGGTGTAGTAATTGGCTCAGAAATCTCTGGTGGTTGTAACAATGTTTATGTAGAGAATTGCAAGATGGATTCACCTAACCTAGAGCGTATCCTACGTATAAAGACTAACTCTCTTCGTGGTGGTGTGATAGAGGATATTTATATGCGTAACGTTGAAGTAGGAGAGTGCTCCGAGGCGGTTCTTAAGATCAACTTAGATTATGAGCCCAACGAAGTTGGCCAGCGTGGATTCTATCCAACTGTTCGCAATGTCTATATGGATAGTGTAACATGTAATAAGAGTAAGTATGGTGTTATGGTCGTTGGCTTTGATGACCGTGTAAACGTATACAATATTAATGTTTCTAACTCTAAGTTTGATGGTGTTTATGATAAGCCTATATACCAAACAGGCTTAGCAGAGGATATGAACTATGATAATCTTTATATCAATGGTTCTTTAGTAGTAACTGAGCCTCCATATGATAACTATAGTGAATGGCTAACACATTCCGAAATCTCTCGTTATGACCATGCTTATATGATAGACTTTGCTAAGAAACCAAAGTGGAGCTATGTAGTAGGTATTGAACTTGAAGCTATGTTAGATACCTACAAAGCCTATAAGGATCAGACAATCATAGATTTCTTAGAGGAGTATTGCAAGGAGATGATAGATTCTAAGGGTAATATCAAAACCTATGATATTAAAGACTATAACTTAGATCAGATACGTACCGGAAAGTATGTTCTTAATTGGGAAAAACTCTTCCCCGAAAAGAAGAACTTAAAGGCCATAAAGACCTTGTTTAAGCAACTTGAAAACCAGCCTCGTACCGATGAGGGTGTATGGTGGCACAAGGCTATGTATCAAAAGCAAGTATGGCTAGATGGTATATTTATGGGACTACCATTTTATACCGCTGCAGCACCTTTCTTAGGCAAGGATGAACAAAAGGTTTATGATGATGCTGTAATGCAGATTACAAGAACAAACGCTCGTACTTTTGATGAGAAAACTGGACTATGGCGTCATGCTTGGGATGAGACCCATAATATGTTCTGGGCAGATAAAGAAACTGGTCTTTCTTCTCATACTTGGAGTAGGGCTCAAGGTTGGTTCGCAATGGCACTAGTTGAGGTGCTCGATGCTTTACCAGAGAGCTATTCAAAACGTCAAGAGGTAATAGATATTTTAAAGAAAGTACTTGAAAATACCGTTAAGTATCAGCAGGAATCAGGCGTATGGTATGATGTAATGGATCAAGGAGATAGGGAAGGAAACTATCTTGAGGCCACAGCATCTTCTATGTTTGCATATTGTCTTTTAAAGGCTGCTCGCTTAGGATATGTTGGAGAAGATATGAAAGAAGCAGGTATTAAAGCTTACAAGGGTATTATAAAAGAGTTTATAAAAGTTAACCCTGATAAGACCATCTCACTTACTCAGTGTTGCGAGGTATCAGGCTTAGGTCCTGATAGTAACCCTAGAAGAGATGGATCTTTTGAATACTATATTTCTGAGCCTATCCGTGATAATGATGGTAAGGGTGTTGGACCATTTATTTGGGCTTCACTTGAGATGGAAAAGATGGGCTATAACGTGAAAATACTAAATGATTAATTACTATAAAGATGAAAGAAAAACTTTTATTGCTAGCACTTTTATTGCTTGGAAGTATTTCTATAAGCGCGCAAGATGAAGAGATTCCTGCCTTCCCTGGTGCTGAGGGCTTTGGACGATATGCCACAACCGGTGGTCGTGGTGGAAAAGTAATACATGTAACTAATCTTAATGATTCAGGTAAAGGCTCACTTCGTGAGGCTATAGAAACATCTGGAGCTAGGACAGTAGTGTTTGATGTAGGTGGTGAAATAGATTTGGAGAGCGATTTGGTTATTAAAAATGGTAATCTTACAATTGCTGGTCAAACAGCTCCATATCCTGGAATTACAGTACGTTACTATACAACTCAAATAAAGGCAAATAATATAATTATTCGCTTTGTTCGTTTCCGTAGGGGAAATGAAAGGGATGTTGATGATGGTGCTGATGCTTTTTGGGGAAGGCAGCAATATTATATAATATTGGACCACTGCTCTTTTAGTTGGAGTATTGACGAATGCGCATCCTTCTATGATAATAAGAATTTTACCCTTCAATGGTGTACTGTAGCCGAGAGTCTTAACGATGCTGGTCATGGTAAAGGTGCTCATGGTTATGGCGGTATATGGGGAGGAAAAAGTGCATCCTTCCATCATAACCTAATAGCTCATCACAATAATCGTACACCTCGCCTTAATGGCGCTCGCTATGGTTGGTTAGGTAAGAAATCAGACAATTATGCTAGCTGTATTGAGGCTGAGCAAGTTGACCTTCGCAATAACTTAATATACAATTGGGGACAAAGTAATGGTGCATATGGAGGTTGTGGTGGTTATCATAATATTGTAAATAACTATTATAAATATGGTCCTGCAACTAAAAATAAAGATAGAGTATTCCGGGCTAGTTGCTCACTATCTTCCAATAGCGGTGAGGTTATTCCAGACTCAACTTTTGGCCACTTCTATATAGATGGTAACTATGTAAGAGATAAGGGCGAAAACTACGATTGGAAAGGCGTTATAAATGATGGTAAAACTTCAGCTTCACAAGCTATAATAATGGATACCATAAAATTGGATAAGCCAATAGCTACTGGTGATATAACAACTCATACAGCTGAGAATGCCTATGAAAAGGTTATGGCATATGCTGGCGCATCCCTTTATCGTGATGCTTTTGATGCTAGGTATATGGAAGAGGCAGAAACTGGAACTGCAACCTATACTGGTAGTGTTTCAGGCCTTGCAGGTATAATTGATCTTGTATCTGATGTAGGTGGTTTCCCAGAAGTTACTCCAACCTTTAGAGGCGAAAGTTTTGATACCGATGGTGATGGCGTTCCAGATGCATGGGAGATAACCAACGGTATGGACCCTGATGATCCCGATGATGGAAATTTATACACAGTAGATTCCAAAGGTTGGTATACCAACTTGGAGGTTTATATGAACAGCCTTGTAGAGGATATTATGAAGAAAGAAAATGAGAATTCTTACGACTTAGTAGACGAATACTATCCATCTTATCAAC
>JAJQAI010000291.1 GCA_021203915.1 Prevotella sp.
GTCTTACACGATATAGGTAAACACCTGTGTGTAAACGTCCTCCATTGTTTCCAGTAAGGTCCCAAGTAACGGTATATGCTCCCGTTGAGGATACGCCTGTTTCACTATGTCTCCATAGTGGACGTCCACTAACATCAAAGACATCAATTTCTACTTTGACATTACTTCCAATGCGGTCGTGATTAATTATAAATGTGGTAGAAGTAGTTGCGGGATTATCTGTTAAGCCAACACTTAGATAGTTTGGCTTTAAACCGCTTACAACGTTAAAGTCAAGCTCTGAGGTTGATGAATTATTTAAGATATCCCAAGCCTTAAACTTTAAAGAATGTCTACCCGGCTCAAGCTCTGGAATGCTATAAAAAGTTGACCCACGGGTATAACTTCCATATTCATACTGGAAATTATCATTTAGGTTATATGTCTTGTCGGCAGCACCATCAATAACTAGTGTCATATCGTGTCCAATACCGCTACCAGAGGCATTTATACCATCGTTATCCATGATTTGAGCAACGAAATATGGCGTAGAATTTACATCCCCTCCATTAACGAAGGATGTAGTATTTAGATAACAATATATAGATGGACCAATTGAGTCATTAGAAATAGTTCCTGTACCTCCAACGATAAAGTCTTCGTTATAGCCATTGACTGTTTCAAGCGTTGAGGAGTTAACTGCAAAGACATTAATAAGTCCACTTTGATTCTTATAATCTATATCCATTGGTACCGCAAAAGAAAAAGAGAACTCTCCTAAGGTAACATCATTACTACCGGTGTAAAGAATATTATCTCTGTCGTAATACGTAAAAGGTGTTGAGGCTTCTGTTTCATCATTAAGTTTGCAAATAACTTCATGCTCAGCATCGCGTACTAAAAGCGAGGCAACTCCATCAAAGGATGTATCTTTTTGGGCTTGAGAGTTTTCAATATGTCCATTTATAGTAACTACCATCCCTGCCTTAAGGGATGGTGTTTCAGTATCACTAGGGACAGCAACACCATTAATACTATCAATTTTAATAGCATGTCGTGGGATGTTAAGCTTTAGGGCAGGGTCACCTAAAAGTGCATATTGTAGCTTGTTTACCGTTCGATCACTTCCAGTGTTTATAAGGGTGTTCTTAGCTATACGTTGAGCTTCACCAAGGGAGACATACTCCCCATCGTCTTCTGTAAGTAAGGCTCTTAAGAACTCTCTATTCATATATAGGTTCCTATCCACAAAAACTGTACGAGTTGTCCCAAAGAAGGCCATAGCCCCACCTTTAGAGTTAAGAACTGCCGTCTCACCTATATTGCCTTGATTTCCATCAAAAGGCATGATATCACAAGAGGCTGTTATCCAAAGTGGATAATTTGTATTTGAGAACTCTTCAAAGTCAGTAAGTTTAAGTACACTCTCATGAGAGAGCATATCAGGACGTCCGTGGCCACTAAAATTCATTATTAGGGCTCCATCGTTTTGTTGTTGCTTTATTATTTTAACAACATCAGGATAAGTGTTACCCGTTGAGGAGGTAACCCTATTATAGGCATCCCATATCACACGCTTAACATAAATAGAAGGTAGCATTGACTCTACAAGTGAGGCCATCTCGTCTGCATGCTTCATATGCTGATTATCATCCCCATCATCTCCCATAAACATCATTATATTCTGCCAACTACCAGCATTTTCATTCTCCGTGTAGCTTATAGTTTTATCTACTAATATTTTGGCTTCCTCTGCATCCCTAGCCGGGAAACGGCCAACGGCTAAATCCTCTTTGTCAGTTAAAGGATTGCCACCCTCACCATCATCTAAGTTACAAAAGAATCCATCGTCAACATAACTATTAGTAGAGCTAAAGGAGTTCTCGCTCTCATAACAAAGAAGGAAATCATCGGGGCTATATGAAGAGCATTCAGAGGTGTTCATACGATTATCCCAAAGACAATCACCAAAAAGTAGCAGATACTTTGGCATTTCTTCTTCAGTTTGAGCTCTATCGTAAAGCATCTTTAGATAACGTCTATATGCATTAGCATCTGGAGTACCGCTAGAGAATTCATTAAAAATCTCTCCAGCGCTTATTATCCTTACGCTCATACTATCTCTTTGCTCATGAAGAAGTTTTATTCTTTCTGCCTGAGTTGTAAGTTTTCCCGATGTTGGAACTATTATAACCATATCCACTTGAGAATCTGCATGATGATCTTGATTTGCTACTGATCCCACGTATTGGGGTGTAGAAAATGTCCCACTTTCAAGATCCGGCATTGAGCGAGGACTATCTTGACAAATAGATATATAGTCAAGGCGAGCAGGACCTCCAGAAAGAGTCGTTATCTTAACCGTGTTAGAAGGCAGAAGATTATCAATAGTATATACAGATTCTGATTCCGCTCCACTATCATATGTGGATAGCGACATACGTAAAGTACCAACAATGGAATCATTCACCTCTATTTGAACAGAAGTTGCTTGACCTGAGGTAACACCAATAGATAAGGTTCCCTTTGATAAAGTATCAGACACCCTATCGATAAGATATTCTTTCGATCGTCCTAAAGCGATTTCGCTACTTTCAAAGAGTTCTCTTCCACCCTCATACCATGCGTAATTATCGACCTCGTAAAGAGTATGATAATCGTCCTGATTAGGATATACAAGCGAGATAAAGTCTTGGGGCTCTATAGTAAGAGGCTCCTCACCATCTTCTGATATAAAATAATATCCATAATCCGAGTATGGATTTCTAGTGCGTTTGGTTGAAGTGTTTTCACTCCAAGAAACTGGTCCTTGAGCATAAAAAAGTTTTCGTCCATTAACCTCTGTACAAGGCACTTGCATAAGGTCATCAAGATTTATTAGCTCATCCGACTCCATAGCTTCATTCTGAAGAGCACCACCATAGCCATATACTCTTACGTTGCTTACATTAGAAAAACCCGCAGAGCGCACTAAAGCATCCGTTATCTGATGGATTCCAGAGGAAGAAACTCTAATCTTAGCCCATTTACCCTCAGAAAGTAGAGAATGCTCAGCATATCTGTCTGAAGATGCAGTGGCCCTAGTTGCAGCCTTTCTTAAACGCTTAGATTTTTCTTTTGAGCTAACTTCAAGCATGAAACTAACTAGTTTCTGGTACTTTCCGTCACGCTTGACTATAGGAACAAAAGAAATCTCTAGATGTCCATGTTTACGCTCTACTACCTGATGGGTAGTTATTTGAGGCATCGCTAAAAGAGAATCGGTGGTAATCTTAAGATACTTTTGGATATCCTTTTGGCTCATATCTATGAACTCTGGATATTCTATTTTGACAGTGTAAAGGGAGTCAGAGTAAGCCTCTCCTAAAGGTATAGAGTAAGTAAAATATGGCAAAAGACTATCTATCCTTACCTCTTCAGCGGTAAGGTTAAAGAACTTTTGTATTTTACCATCAGCACTAGCTAAAAGGCAACACAAAAGTGCAATAGAAATTAAAAATAGTCTTCTTTTTCTCATTTAACATTAAACTCTAACACTTTTCTTTCTTCGATCCAGCCTTCTAAGTGGTCATTAATTTTCACAGGTCCTACGCCTTGGGGTGTTCCTGTGTAGATTAAATCTCCCGTTTTTAAGGTAAACTGCCGACTAACATAGGCTATTATATCATCTACGGAAAAGATCATATCGCGTGAATCTCCTTCTTGGACCTTTTGTCCATTGATATTAAGATGGAACTTTAGACTTCCTACGTCTTCAATTTCATCAATTGGAATCCACTTTCCTATTACAGCAGCACCATCAAAACTCTTACACATATCCCAAGGATTCCCTTGAGCACGAAGTTTTTTCTGCAAATCACGAGCGGTAAAATCAATCCCAAGGGTTACGGCGTCATAATACCTTGAAGCAAACTTTTTAGGAATGCTCTTACCCAAACGCGAAATGCGAACCACTAGTTCCGTCTCATAATCAACCCTGCCTAGCTCATCGGGAATAAAAAAGGGCTTCCCGTTGGTGAGCAAAGCAGAATCAACCTTAGAGAAGATTACTGGTTCGTTTGGTTTATATAACGTCCCATCCAGCTCTTTATTGTGCTGGAT
>JAJQAI010000069.1 GCA_021203915.1 Prevotella sp.
AATTTCAGCACAAGCACAAACCGATGAAACAACTCCTATCGAAGTTAATGAAAACACAGATATAGACATGTTAGAAGAAATGTTGAAATACAATGAAGCATTCGTTGAGGGTAAGGGGTATGAGATGTACATAACAAGCAAGTATCCAAAGAAAAAACTAGCCATACTAACATGCATGGATACCCGATTAACCGAATTGCTTCATGCAGCTCTTGGTATAAAGAATGGTGATGCTAAGATAATTAAGAATGCTGGAGCACTTATTCAAGATCCTTATGATAGCGCTATGCGTAGTCTGCTAGTCGCTATCTATGAGTTGGGTGTCAATGAAGTAATGGTTATTGCTCACACCGAATGTGGTGCTTGTCATATGAGTGGAAGTGAGATGAAACACCTAATGGAAGAAAGGGGCATAAAGAAAGAAACCATTGCTGAAATTGAAAAGCAAGGTGTTAGTCTTGATACATGGCTGGAAGGATTCCATGATACTGAGGCTTCAGTACGCAAAACCGTAGAGAGTATTGAGAATAACCCTCTCGTGCCAAGCGATGTAAAAGTTCATGGCTTTATTATCGATACCACCACTGGTAAGCTTAATCGAGTAGTTTAAAAAATCTTTTTCACAAATTCTTATCTTTGGCTATTCAAAGTTAGTTTAGTCAATGGTAGTAGGGTGTGTCATGCTATTTGATAGTGTGACAAGGCTATCTTATTAGTTTGCTGAATAGCGAGGTCCGCTATTCAAATACGGATCTTTTTTAGATATCGCAATCACAATTCTTTTTGTTTTTGATCTATCAAAATACCTACTTTTGAGAAATAATGAGTACTTTTACGAAAATTTGAATTTTCGCAACTATCATTCGCCTTTCATAATTCAAGCAAAAAGTGATGGCGAATGAGTAAAATCTTTGGGAATATGTTGAAAAAAGGTATATACGAGAAAATTATTGACATCGAGACTAACAAAGACATTATAGAGGCTGAGGAAAATAATCTCTACTGCGTAATGGAAGAAATGGATTCTGCGGAATCCCCCAAAATTTTGGCTGACTATCTTTCAGATGTTATTCGCAAAAGACTTGAAGATCTTGAAGAATCGCAAGATCGTATAAGTATCATAAACAATATCTTCAAATATTGCGGAATAGACGATACTAAGATAGTTGACAAAAAGAATCTCTTGATGGAAGTAATGAAAGATCAAGATTTCTTGATGCAAAATCAAGCTAGGACAAAGACCATTCGTCCTATTTCTGGCTTTAGAGTCAGTAGCTTGTTTACAGGTGGAAATAGCACACTTTCATTAGGAGAGGAAATAAGACGTGAAATAGCCACATCGGACAGGATATCTTTTATCGTATCGTTTTTGAAAGTCTCAGGTCTACGTGTAATGCTTGAAGATTTAAGAAAGTTTTGCAACATTTCAGGGAAAAGCCTTAGAATAATTACTACAACTTATTGTGGTGTTACCGAGTCAAAGGCAATGCAGCAACTGTCTGAGTTGCCCAATACAGAGGTACGTATTTCATATAACACCCAAATTGAACGCCTTCACGCAAAAGCTTATATTTTTGAGCGTAACTCCGGCATGAATACAGCCTATATAGGATCTTCTAATCTTTCAAAGTCTGCTCAAACGGATGGACTGGAGTGGAATGTACGTGTTACAAACTTAGAAAATCCACACATCATCAAAGCAGCTTTGGCTACCTTTGAAAGGTATTGGAATAGTCCGAATTTTGAGGACTTTAGCCTTGGTGGTATCAAAAAGTTCAATGAAGAGTTAGGTCTAAATAGATTACAAGGTGATACAAAACAATTACATTATCAACGTTATTCTCTTCTACCACATCAAAAACAAATTCTTGATAAGTTAAAAGTTGAACGTGAAGAGTTAGGGAATAATCGTAATTTAATAGTTGCTGCTACTGGTACCGGAAAAACTGTCATCTCAGCTTTTGACTACCTAGCTTTTCGTAATAATAGAGTAGGGAAGACTTGCCACCTTCTTTATATAGCTCATCGCGAAGAAATACTAAAGCAATCATTAGCTACATATCGCTCTGTATTGTCAGATCAGAACTTCGGGGCCTTATGGGTCGGAGATTACAAGCCACAAAATGACGAGGATTATAAGAATTTATTTGTGTCCGTATCAATGTTTAATTCCCGTTTTGATGCTTTCTTCGAAAAATTAGCCAAAGACTATTATGATTACATTGTTATAGATGAAGCACATCATAGCCAAGCAGATAGTTATAGAAAACTTTTTTCACATTTTACGCCCAAACTTCTTATTGGTCTAACTGCTACGCCAGAGCGCATGGATGGAAAAGATCTTCGTCCAGATTTTGGTGGACACATTAGTGCTGAAATACGACTTCCGCAAGCATTGAGAGATGGATTATTGACACCATTTCAGTATTTATGCATTACTGACAATACGGATCTTCGAGATGATTCGTTGTGGAATGGACGTTATATTACCGAAAAATTATCAGACATTTTGTGTAGTGAGGCAAGAGCAGGAGAAATCGTTACCGCTCTATACAAATATGTTGCTGATGAAAACAAATGTCGTGCCTTGTGCTTTTGTGTAAATGTTAAACATGCAGATTTTATGGCAGAGCAGTTTAGAACGCGCGGGCTAAAGTCTCAAAGTTTAACGTCAAAGACACCAGAGAGCATGAGGTTGCAGTATGCTAATGATCTTCGCCGAGGGAAATTGAATTACTTATGCGTAGTTGATGTATTTAATGAGGGCGTTGACCTTCCAGAAGTTGATACAGTTCTATTTCTTCGTCCAACAGATAGCCTAACTATTTTTTTGCAACAACTAGGCCGTGGTCTTCGATTATATCCTGGTAAAACAGAACTTACAGTGCTTGATTTTGTAGCTCAAGTTAATGCTAAATATGATTACGCGGGGAGATTCCGAGCTCTTTCTTTACGTCCTGAGAAAAACATAGTAGATCAGATTGAAAATGGCTTTACTTTCCTTCCTTCAGGGTGTAATATCATTATGGAAAAGGTAGCACGGCAACATATTTTGGATAATATAAAGGGGGCAATTTATCGCTCAGAACGTATTGTTAAAGAAATAAGATCTTATGTTGATATCCCTACGCTTGGGGATTTTCTTGAAAGTAATGGACAAGACATACGTTTACTTTATAGAAATTATTGTTGGACTTCCTTAAAGCGTGCAGCGGGAAAGATTGATTATGAAGATGATCCAATTACTAGACGCCTAGAAAAAGGAATGAAAAATCTAATACATCACAATTCCGCTTCATTCCTTCATTTCGTGCGTGATTTTATTAATGGAAGCGGAGATTATCTTAGAAAAGATCACGAGGCCTACGCTATCATGCTATATTACAATCTATATTATGATCGTATAGACCATACGGAATTTAATGATATGTATGATGCTTTGAAAAAAATATTCGATCCTAAGTACCGCTATTTCAAACAAGAGATTTCTGAGATCATCTCATATTTGTTGTTACATCTTGAGATTGCCACGAAGCCTTTAGGAGAAGATGTACTACCTGGTGTTGAGTTATACGGCTGCTATACAAGGGAAGAAATATTCACTCTAACTGGTAGGCAGACAGCTCAAAAACGTATGCAAGGTTCAGCTGCAGGAGTATTTGCTCTGCAAGAATATAATGCGACACTTCTATTTGTAACATTAAACAAATCAGATAGAGATTTCTCCCCATCTACCCAATATGATGATTATGTAATTGATGAGAACCATTTTCATTGGCAATCGCAAAATCGTGACTCACATTTAAACCGTGGCGGGCAAGTATATACCGGACAAGCAAAAAATCACAACAAGATAATACTATTCGTTAGGGAAGAAAAAAAAGATGCTTATGGCAATACTTCACCTTTCCATTGCTTTGGAGAGGTTAACTATGTTGAGTCGCATGGGGATAAGCCAATGAATATTACTTGGAGATTAAATGAACCAATAATGGCTCAATATTTGAAAGCCGTATAGAGATATACTATGCGCATAATGCATCGTATGATAAAGTATAAT
>JAJQAI010000173.1 GCA_021203915.1 Prevotella sp.
GAAATAGCCAAGGGATCATTAATACTTGCAACAGCACAAATTCTTAGTGCCCTTCAGACACCAAACGGGGCGGATAAGCGTGCCTTTAAATACATTCTTATTGTCTCAGCTTTAATAATTCCGCTAATAATGTTTGAGAATCTATCAACTGCTATGCTTCTTGCCCTAGTAGTTCTTTTGCTGATGTACATAGGGAAGGTACCGCTCGGCCAACTTGGAAAACTTTTAGGGGTAGTTATGATAGCCTTAGTACTAGTTTTGACCATGATTATGGTGATGGGTAAAGACAACACTAAGGAAGTAGTGGTAAACGATGGAAAAGTTTTAACTGAGCAAGTGGCCCCTAAAAAGGAAAGCAAGATAGATAAAATTTTTCATCGTGCAGGCACATGGAAATCACGCCTTATTAACTTTACGCAGCGTAAGGAAGTACCTCCTGAAGAAGTTGACATCAATGGTAAGGATATGCAATCTGCGCATGCTAATATTGCAATAGCAACATCGAACTTAATAGGGAAAGGACCAGGAAATTCCATAGAAAGAGATTTTCTTCCACAAGCATTTTCGGATTTCATCTATGCTATAATCATAGAAGAAATGGGCATTTGGGGCTCTGCCTTTGTATGCTTACTATATATCATACTTTTATTTAGGACAGCAACAATAGCCAATAGGTGTGTAAACACATTCCCCGCACTGCTTATAATAGGTTTTGCTTTATTACTTTCTATACAGGCCATGTTCAATATGGCGGTTGCAGTAGGCCTAGCCCCTGTGACCGGACAACCACTTCCACTGATAAGTAAGGGAGGAACATCAACTATTGTAAACTGCGTTTACATTGGTATTATACTCAGTGTAAGCCACTCAGCCAAGAAAAAGGACGAAATAGAAGAAGAGGAACCAGCGGACACTGTATTGGCTTAAAAGCCTAAAAGCGTGACCTCTACCTTAAAAAAATCTTCTTCACCTTGTTTTGCCTTTGAAAAAAAACTTGGTAACTTTGTACTTGAATTTTATTTATTTACACTTTTTTATGGCAAAGAAGGCATTATTGGTGATACTCGATGGATGGGGTATCGGAAAAAAAGACGCAGGTGACGTCATATTCAACACTCCAACAACTTATTTGGATTATCTTAGAGCAGTAAGTCCTCACTCTCAACTTCAGGCCTCGGGCGAAGACGTTGGTTTACCAGCAGGACAGATGGGCAACTCAGAGGTTGGACATTTAAATATTGGTGCAGGACGCATTGTTTATCAAGATCTTGTAAAGATAAATCGTGCAATCCAAGATGGATCAATAATGAAAAATCCTGAAATAGTTAATGCTTATAGCTACGCTAAAAGTAGCGGCAAGAAATTGCACTTAATGGGTTTAACTAGCAATGGTGGTGTGCATTCTTCTTTAGAGCACCTTTTTAAGCTCATGGAAATATCCAAGGAATATGGACTAAAACATACTTTTGTTCATTGTTTTATGGATGGCCGTGATACTGACCCCAAAAGTGGTGTCGGCTTCATTAAAGAAATTGAAGAAAAATGTGCTGAAACCGATGTAAACATCGCAAGTATCGTTGGAAGATTCTATGCTATGGATAGGGATAAGCGTTGGGCTAGAATTAAAGATGCTTATGACCTACTTGTTGAAGGTAAGGGAAAGGCTAGCTCTGATATGATTAAGGCCATGGAAGAAAGCTATGAGGAAGGCGTTACTGATGAATTCATCAAACCAATAGTAAATTCAACGGTTGACGGCAGAATTCAAGAGGATGATGCCATTATCTTCATTAATTTTAGAAATGATAGAGCAAAAGAACTCACACGTGTACTCACACAAGAAGAAATGCCAGATGAAGGCATGCATACCATCAAGGGACTTAAGTACTTTACAATGACTCCATATGACGCCTCTTTCAAAGGATTGGGTATACTATTCCCTAAAGAAAACGTTGTGGATACCCTCGGTGAATATTTAAGTAGGAAAGGCTTGAAACAACTTCATACAGCAGAAACAGAGAAGTACGCTCATGTAACTTTCTTCTTCAATGGAGGTAGAGAGGAGCCATTTGAAAATGAGGATAGAATTCTTATTCCATCTCCAAAAGTGGCGACATATGATCTAAAACCGGAGATGAGCGCATACGAGGTAAAGGATAAACTAGTTGCTGCTATTAATACAAAAAAATATGATTTCATCGTAGTAAACTTCGCCAATGGGGATATGGTTGGCCATACAGGTGTTTATCATGCCATAGCTAAAGCCGTGTGGGCAGTTGACCATTGCGTGCATGATGTAGTGGAGGCTGCAAAAGCAAATGATTATGAAATAATTATTATCGCTGATCACGGCAATGCCGATAATGCCATTAATCCAGATGGTACACCTAATACTGCACACTCATTAAATCCTGTTCCATTTATTTACGTTACCAACAATAATAGCGCAACAGTTAAAAATGGTCGCTTAGCCGATGTTGCACCTTCAATACTACACATCATGGGACTAGAGCAACCCTCTGATATGACAGGAGAGGATTTAATTTCAGATAATATTTAAGGTTTATTTCCCCCCTAGTTTTCGGTGAGAAATAAAATGGAGTAATTTATGGATGTAAAGATAGAGGAATCTTGGAAACAACACATAGGTGAAGAGTTCTCTAAGCCATATTTTGCCCATCTTGTTAATTTTGTTCATGAGGAATATCGCAAAGGTACATGCTATCCTCCAGGAAGACTTATCTTTAATGCCTTCAATCTTTGTCCTTTTGACAAAGTAAAGGTCGTAATAATCGGTCAAGATCCATATCACGAACCTGGGCAGGCTCATGGCTTATGTTTTTCTGTTAATGATGGAGTTAAATTCCCTCCCTCGCTTGAAAACATATTTAAGGAAATTCAAAACGATATTGGTTGTCCGCCACCTACTAGCGGAAGCCTTGTACGTTGGGCAGAGCAGGGTGTGTTACTACTAAACGCTACACTTACTGTTAGGGCTCGCATGGCGGGAAGTCACCAAAGACATGGTTGGGAAGAGTTTACAGATGCTACAATAAAAACACTTTCAAGAGATCGTGAACATTTAGTATTTATTCTTTGGGGTAGTTACGCTCAAGGGAAAGAAATACTAATAGATTCTTCTAAACATCTTATACTAAAATCACCACACCCCTCACCTCTTTCGGCTTATCGTGGTTTTTTCGGTAATCACCATTTTAGTAAGACAAATGAATATCTAAAAACAAATGGTATAAGCCCCATTCTTTGGTAAGGGAAATATTAGGCCTCTTCTTTTTATGAAACTTCCCATAGTTGTAGTTGATGATGTACTTCTTTCACCTGAGATTATCACAGAGAAATTTTGTTGTGATACTCAAAAATGTCATGGAAAGTGTTGTGTAGAAGGTGATGCAGGAGCACCTCTTACATTAGAGGAGATTGCTTTAATTGAGGAATCTCTTGAAAAAATCCAAAACCTCCTATCTAAAAAAGCTCTTGAAGTAATCGCTCGTCAAGGCATAGCTTACTGCGATATTGATGGAGAACTTGTTACAAGCATTATTGAGGGTAAGGATTGCGTGTTTGCTCATGATGAGGGTGGAAGTAGAAAGTGTGCTATAGAAATGGCATATCAAAAAGGCGAAATATCGTTTAGAAAACCCATAAGTTGTGCTCTATATCCCATTCGTGAGAAAAAATTAGATGGTGATACTATTGGACTTAATTTTCATCACTGGGATGTATGCCTACCTGGTAGAATAAAGGGTAATGAACTAAATATACCACTATACAAGTTTTTAGAAGAACCTCTTAAACAAAGATTCGGCAAACAGTGGTTTAAAGAATTAGAGAAGACTATTAGAGAACTTAGAAAGAGCGGATACATTAAGTAGTGGAACAATACCTAATTTTATTGCTTGTTTTATATACCACCTCAGCAGAGCAATAAATTAGGGAACCTTAATAATTTAATGCCTTTAGTACAAACGCATTAAAAAACCATTTTCCCCCAAAACGTCCCAAATTAATTTTTTTAAGTCTAATCTCTTAACATC
>JAJQAI010000218.1 GCA_021203915.1 Prevotella sp.
TATCTATTTAGTTTTTAAACATAATAAACTACTGATTACCTATTTCACAATTTTTGCCCTTGGGCTGTGGATTTGTTTCTTTAACTTTAACTATCAGAGGTATTGGTATACAATTACCAAAATCAGTGCTTTACTAGTTGCACCTTAACTAAGTTTTCTACTCTCTAGAAGAAATTTCCACAAGAAAAATGTTTACCTTTGCCAATAAGGAAAGAGTCAATTGTCTATAGGCGTGCTAATCTTAAAATGCACTTGCATGCAATAACGATTTGAATAAAAACGTTACTCAATTGTTACTTCAATCCTTTAGATAACATATAACCAACTATTAACAAATAGGTTAATGATGTTATTATTGCCCTTTTGAAGAAAGAAATATGAAGGAGTTTATCATATCTGAGGCAAAGGCTGAGACAGCTATTTTGGTAGCCGTCATAACCAAGAATCAAGACGAGGAAAAGACTAAGGAGTACCTAGACGAACTTGAATTCCTTGCCGATACCTCAGGTGTAAAGACTGTTAAAAGATTTACCCAACACTTAGATGCTCCAATTTCTACAACCTATGTTGGCAAGGGCAAATTAGATGAGATAAAGCAATATATCCAAAGGGAGAAAGACTTTGAGCGTGAGGTTGGTATGGTAATTTTTGACGATGAACTTTCAGCCAAACAACTTAGAATTATTGAAGGTGAATTAGGTATTAAAATCCTTGACCGCACTTCGCTTATTTTAGATATCTTTGCTATGAGAGCTCAAACAGCTTCAGCAAAAGCTCAAGTGGAACTAGCGCAATATCAATATATGCTACCCCGCCTGCAACGTCTTTGGACTCACTTAGAGCGTCAAGCAGGTGGAAGTGGCTCTGGTGGAGGAAAAGGCTCTGTTGGACTAAGAGGTCCTGGTGAAACGCAGCTTGAAATGGACCGCCGTATCATTCTTCAACGTGTAGCTCTTCTTAAGCAGCGCCTAGAAGAAATCAATAAGCAGAAAGTAACCCAAAGAAAGAATCGCTCGGCGATGATAAGAGTTTCTCTTATTGGCTACACTAATGTTGGTAAGTCCACAATAATGAATATGCTTGCAAAAAGTGATGTCTTTGCTGAAAACAAACTTTTTGCCACACTTGACACAACTGTGCGTAAGGTGGTAATAGAGAATCTACCATTTTTACTTTCAGATACTGTGGGGTTTATAAGAAAACTTCCAACTCATTTAGTGGACTCTTTTAAAAGTACTTTAGATGAGGTTCGTGAGGCAGATCTTCTGCTTCATGTTGTGGATATTTCACATCCTGATTTTGAGGAACAAATAAAGGTCGTAGAAGAAATTATGAAGGACTTGGGCTGTGCAGATAAGCCCACAATGATAGTCTTTAATAAGATAGATGCTTACTCCTGGGTTGAAAAAGATTGGGATGATTTAACCGAAAAGACAAAGGAAAATATAACACTCGAGGAGCTTAAACATACGTGGATGGCCAAAATGAAAGATAGTTGTATTTTTATCTCGGCAAAAGAAAAAACCAACATCGAGGAGCTTAAAACTGAATTATATAAAAGGGTAGCGGAACTACATGTTCAAAAATATCCTTATAATAATTTCCTATATCCCTCCTCTTAAAAGAAAAAGTTACTTAAAAAATAAGTGGTTATGTCTAGGTATAGAATGCTTACCCCTGAAGAGATTTTATGTCTTGAGGAAAGTGGTTGCAAGGCAGAGGATTGGACAAGCGTAAATGTAGCTGAAGATTTCGTAGCTTCCAATATTAGTGATGTACAGTTTTTTGGCGAGGTCTTTCTTGGTGTCTTTGAAAAGAACGTTGAGGTTGCAAAAGGTTTTGTCCGTCACTCTGGCATTCATAGAGCTATTCTTCGTAATGTTAGCATAGGAGATAACTCACTTGTAGAAAATATTTCCAATCACATCTCAAATTATTCAATTGGGGAGGAATGCTACATTTGTAATGTCTCTCTAATGGAAACAACAGAAGAGGCAACCTTTGGTGAGGGTAACACCATATCCACTCTTAATGAGGCAGGAGCAGGAAACGTTATACTTTTTTCTGGTCTTACAAGCAATCTTGCTGCCCTTATGATAGATCACTCTACGGACAAGGAAACAATGGCTGCCCTTAGACGAATGATTAAAGAGGATATATCTCTAAGAGCTCAAGAGCGCGGTTATATTGGAAATAGAGTAAAGATTATAAATACAACGGAAATAACCAATACCCATATAAGTGACTCTTCAGAGGTTAGTGGTGCTAGAAGACTAAGTGACTGTACAATAACCTCTAGCCCAGAGGATGCTGTTTATATTGGCTCCGGAGTAATATGTGAGAATTCTATCATTGCTGATGGCTCAGCCATACTCGATGGCGCAAAGCTGTATAACTGTTATGTAGCAGAGGCAACAAAGATTACCAACTCCTTTACGGCTGAGAATAGTTTGTTCTTTGCTAATTCCTTTATGGCTTGTGGTGAAGCCTCGGCTAGTTTTTGTGGTCCATTTTCAATATCCCACCATAAGAGTTCCTTACTTATTGGCGGAAAGTTCTCTTTTTACAATGCAGGAAGTGGAACTAACTTTTCTAACCATGCATATAAGATGGGACCAGTGCATTATGGCATTCTAGAGCGGGGCACAAAAACTGCAAGCTCAGCTCATATTTTGTTTCCAGCAAAAATAGGTGCTTTCTCAGTTTGTATGGGAAAAATTATGACAAACCCTGATACTAGAATCTTTCCTTTCTCCTATGTTATTGCCGATGGAAGGCGTACCATCTTAGTGCCAGGAAAAAATCTCACCTCATCAGGTCTTTATCGCGATATTACCAAGTGGCCAAGAAGAGATGTTAGACTTTTACCTAGTAGAAAAAGTTTAATAAACTTTTCTTTTCTTTCTCCTTTTACAATTAATGAAATTCTAAAAGGTAAACAGGCTCTTGAAAGCCTTAAGGCTAGCCAAGGGGATGAAACAAAAGAGTTCTATACCTATAAAGGATGTGAGATTTCTAGAGCATCTTTATACCGAGGGATAATACTATATTCGATGGCCATTGATATGTTTATAGGTGAAGCTTTAGCCTCTGGTATAGCTCAAGCGACATCAGGAACTACTGGCTCTGGAGAGTGGACAGATCTTTCTGGGCTACTAATTCCAAGTGAAGTTGAAAAAAATATTATAAGTGGGATAAATAGTGGCTTTACTTCTACTATAGCCCAACTTAAGGATAAACTTAAAGAAAGTTCAGAAAAATATCGTGATTTTCTTAGGACTTATCTTTTGGATTTGATTAGGTCGCTTTATGGTCTTGATAGGCTCACCCAAGAGGATATAGATGAACTTATATCCAAGGGCGAAACAGCTAAAAAACAGTGGATAAATCAGATAAAGCTAGACGCTGAAAAAGAGTATGACTTAGGTGATGTCGATAGAAGTGTATTAGATGATTTTCTTTTTCAGCTTGGGTGAAGCGGATAAAATTCCTTTTCCGCCGAGGAAGAGTTAATCCTTCAAGCACCCAATGGGTACGACATAAATACCATCCTTACATCTATAAGCATATCCTCCTAAGGCTGTAAGTACCATAAGGAATTCTGGGGCTTTCATTTTATCGGTATCAATCCTTTGAGCTACTTTAAGAAGTGTTTGAGCTGCATTAGTGATTGCTGTATCCCCACCAAGCTTGATTTCAATAAGTCCATATTTGCCATTTCTTAGGTGTATAACAGCATCGCACTCTAGTCCTAATTTATCACGAAAATGATAAATTTCTCCATCAAGTGAATCGGCAAAGACTCTTAAATCTCTAATACACATTGTTTCAAATAATAGCCCCATGGTTTTAAGGTCATGTATTAAATCTTTTGGTCCAAGACCTAAAGAGATTGCAGCAATAGAGGGATCAATGAAATAACGTGTTGGCGAGGAGCGAATAGCTGACTTAGAGCGAAGATTTGGATTCCATGCCCTAGAATCCTCAATAACAAAAATCTTCTTTAATGCCTCAATATAGGAAGAAATAGTCTTTTCACAAGGTGTTTT
>JAJQAI010000325.1 GCA_021203915.1 Prevotella sp.
CCCCCCCCCCCCCCTAGTTTTTTATTCAAGCAGTAGAGGGAATATGAGATACCTCTACGTCTCGTTGTCTCGGAGATGTGTACACGTGACAGGTATTAAGGATATGGCATAGAAAGGAATAATTGTCTAATCACCTTATAAGTTCCTATATTTCAAGAAATTTGTTTTGTATTTTATCTAAATGAAGTAAATTTGCACCTTAAATAATCAATATACTCGAAAGATGCCTCAAATATCAATACGCGGAATTGAGATGCCTGAATCTCCAATTAGAAAGCTTGCCCCACTTGCTCAGCAGGCTAAAAATCGTGGTATAAAGGTATATCACCTAAACATTGGACAGCCAGATTTACCTACTCCTGTTGAAGCACTTCAAGCTATACGCGATATTGATAGAGAAGTTTTAGAATACTCCCCCTCACAAGGAAATCTAAGTTATAGAGAAAAGCTAGTTAAATACTATGCCAAGTTCGATATCCATGTAAATCCTGAAGATATAATTATAACTTGCGGTGGTAGCGAAGCTGTACTATTTGCATTTTTATCGTGTCTTAACCCTGGGGATGAAATCATAGTTCCTGAACCCGCATACGCTAACTATATGGCATTTGCAATTTCAGCAGGGGCAGTAATTAGGACAATCACAACTACGATAGAGGAAGGATTCTCACTTCCTAAGGTTGAAAAATTTGAGGAGTTAATCAATGAGCGCACTCGCGCTATACTCATCTGTAATCCCAACAACCCAACGGGATATCTCTACACACGAAGAGAGATGCATCAAATACGTGATTTGGTAAAGAAATACGACCTTTACTTATTCTCAGATGAGGTATATCGTGAATACATATACACAGGTTCACCTTACATTAGTGCTTGTCACTTAGAAGGAATAGAGCAAAACGTTGTACTTATTGATTCTGTTAGTAAACGCTATAGCGAATGCGGTTTAAGAATTGGGGCTCTTATAACCAAAAATTTGGCCGTTAGAAAAGCGGTAATGAAGTTTTGTCAAGCACGGCTTTCCCCTCCTTTAATTGGACAAATTGCTGCAGAAGCCTCATTAGACGCCACGGAGGAATACTCAAGAAACGTATATGACGAATACGTAGAGAGACGTAAATGCCTTATTGATGGACTAAATCGTATACCGGGGGTCTACTCTCCAATACCTATGGGAGCTTTTTACACTGTAGCCAAACTTCCCGTTAAGAATAGCGAAGATTTCTGCATGTGGTGTCTTGAAGAGTTCTCTTTTGAGGGTGAGACTATTATGATGGCACCTGCTTCGGGATTCTATACAACGCCTGGAATCGGACAAGATCAAGTACGAATTGCCTACGTTTTAAACAAGGAAGACCTAGAAAGAGCACTACTTATTTTACGCAAGGCCCTAGAAGCTTATCCAGGAAGGACCGAGGAAAACCCTTGAAAAGTTTAGGGAAAATAACCTAAACCCAAGTTAAAGGAGATGAATTTCCCTTTATTTATAGCAAGACGCATATATTCCAATCAAGACGACAGCCAAAGAGTTAGCCGCCCAGCTATACGTATAGCCACAGCAGGAGTTGCCATTGGTCTTTCGGTTATGATTATATCTATATGTATTGTCTTTGGCTTTAAGCATAGTATACGCGACAAGATTATAGGCTTTGGTGGAGATATAACTGTAGCCAATTTTATATCCCAACACGGAAACAACCAAGCACCAATTTGCATAGGCGATAGTATACTTAAGGAATTAGAAGGTGTTCCAGGAGTTAAACACGCTCAACGTTATTGTTTAAAACAGGGAATACTCAAAACTGATACTGATTTCTTAGGTATTATGTTTAAAGGCCTAGCTCCAGAATACGATACCACATTTATTCATAAAAACATGCTAAGCGGGGAAATCCCAGCTTTTAGCGACACTACGAGTCAAAACAAGATTTTGATATCTAAAATTATGGCTGACCAACTAAAGCTAAACACTGGTGATAAAGTCTTTGCTTATTTCATTGATCAGGGGGAAGTTCGCACACGTAGGTTCTTGATTGCTGGTGTTTACCAAACAAACCTTACACAATACGATAAGATGATATGCTTTACTGACCTTTATACAGCTGTGCGTCTTAATGGATGGGAGGAAGAACAAGTTAGTGGTGCTGAAATTATCGTTAAGGATTTTGACAAGGTTGATCAGGTTGAAAATTTGATTGTAAAAAAAGTAAATCACACTCAAGATAAATTTGGGCAAGCCTACTCTTGCGAGACAATCGAAGACTCTAATCCACAGATTTTTGCGTGGCTTGATTTACTAGACTTAAATGTCTGGATTATTCTTATTTTGATGATGGCAGTGGCATCTATCACAATGATTTCAGGACTCCTTATTATCATCCTTGAAAGAACTAGTATGATAGGACTTCTTAAAGCTCTTGGTGCAAATAATTCTTTGGTAAGAAGAACATTCCTATGGTTTGCTGTATTTATTATCGGAAGAGGTATATTACTAGGAGATTTAATCGGATTAGGACTAGTAATATTGCAAAACCTTACAGGTATAGTCACCTTAGATCCAACTACATACTATGTTAAGACAGTTCCGGTTGAGATAAACATTGGACTTATCTTACTTCTTAACGTAGCAACATTCCTAATAAGTGTTTTCGTTTTGATTGCTCCAAGCTTCCTTATCTCGCATATACATCCTGCCAAATCAATGAAGTACGAGTAACTTTTTCTCTCCACAAAAAAAAGGTATAGCGAGAAGCTTTTTTATTCTAACAACCTTAAAGAAAAAAACTAGAATTTTCTTAACAAAGAAAGTAGTCTAGTATTCTCAGTCATAGTCCCAACGGTAATCCTAAGACAATTATCTAATAAGTTTTTATTAGAACAATCACGCACGTAGATTCCCTCACTTATAAGGTAATCATAGATAGTCTTAGAATCGTTCATCCTTGCAAGAAAAAAATTAGCATCCGTGGGATATGCCGTTTGGCAGAAAGGTAAAAGATTAAAAGCCTGAACCATACGTCCCCTTTCAGCTACAACATCACGCGTCCACTTTTCAATAGCAAAAGGACTTTTAAGAAGTTTTAATGCGTACTCAAGAGTAAGGCCATTAACATTATATTTAGGGGCCACACGAGAAAAGATATTAATAATTTCTTTTCTAGCAAAAGCCATAGCTAGTCTTATAGATGCACTTGAGAAGGAAGTTGAAAAAGTATTAAGTATTATTAGGTTAGGATAAGAGCGTAAATCATGTCTTAGTGAACGCACGGAAGAAAAATCAGAATATGCTTCATCTAGAACAACCAACCCATCAAATCCAACTATAGTTTTAATAATCTCATCTAAAGAAAGGGAATTACCCGTTGGGTCATTAGGTGAGCATATCCATATTATCTTAGTATTTTCATCCTTTGAAGCAAGTAATTTTTCTGCAGATATCTGAAACTTTTCATCTAAAAGCACACTTCTATATTCCACCCCATATACGTCAGCACATCTTTTGTATATACTACGGGTAGGCTGAATTGAAACTACATTATCTATGCCTGGGTTAAGAAAACAACGATAAATAATATCTACAATATCCATTGTTCCATTTCCAAGGAAGATACTTTCAGGTTTAACACCCTTAAACTCTGATAATGCTTTCTTTAACTCAGTTTGGTTAGTATCGGGATAACGACTATAAGGTTTATTGAAAGGATTTTCGTTAGCATCAAGGAAAATCTTTCTTTCTTCATCGTCTATGCTTCGGATATTATCATATGCCTTTAAGGCAATTATATGGGGGCGAGCTAGCTTATGTAAGGATTTCATTTAAAAAAAAATTTATGTTGGACTTATGGTTAATAAATACAAAGGCAAATGTACGTTTTTTAAGTCTAATATCCAATAAATGTTGTACTTTTGCAATCTATGCTAAACTTGGAGCTATCACTTTAAAAGAAAGAAGATCTTGAAGATGCTAAAGAAGCTAATATATATATATCC
>JAJQAI010000131.1 GCA_021203915.1 Prevotella sp.
ATCTCTCCAGGCTCATTATAGTATGGGATATATGATGCTCTTGCCCCTTGACGATTAATTGAAAGGACATGCTCGTTTTCCCAATCATGTTCTTGAGCCACTATAGGTAGGAAGCATCCCAACAATATAGCTAAAGTCAAGTGTATTACGTTCATCTTTTATTCAATTGTAAGTTTATCAAACAACATTTTATTAATACCATCTCCTGTAAGGGTTACCGTATAGGTGCCGGCATTGGTTTGCGTACCTGTTGTTATACTTGTATTTTTGCGTTTGGTTATTGCCTCTTGAGTTTTCAAAAAGACGATATCATCCTCTTTATATGTTACCCCGTTAGCATCCGTTATCTTAACGTGAAGCGTTCGCTCTTTTTCTGGATTATGGTAGCGGAAGCGTAAGGCGTAAACCTTGGCTACACCAACACTATAATTCCAAGAGATTCCTCCTTTTATTTTTTCTCCTTCTACTGAAATAGAATTATCTCGTCTTGGAGGTAGGAGGCTATCTGGAGTTTCTATTAAAATATCGCTATCAAGGTTCTTCCAAAAGTCTTTAGCCATCTGAGCAGAAGCTATATTTTCTTTACCTTCAAAATTCCCTTCTTTAGCAATTGCTATAGCTGATATTATAGCTTGAGAGGAATTTACTCTTGGAAAATCTATTTTAATTTCTTCGCTTGTGTTATTAATATTAACTACACGCTTATATGGATTTGAAAATCTTGCTTGTCCATAAAGGTCAAGATCTTTAATTACTACACTATCATTAATTGCAACATCAAAAAGTCTTATGCCCTCATAATCACTTTCATCGCTAGATTCTTTTCCATACCAAGGCTCAATAAAGTATAGTTCTACTCTATATAATCCTGGTTCTATAGGGAAATTAAACTTTAGATTATGCCTTCCAAATCTTGAACTTCTAAAAATGGGTGAGACTAGTAGAGTAGAATCACTTGTCTGACTTGTTTGATATGGACTTACCTCCGAAGGGAATCTATTTCCCCATGAACTTGAAAATTGAGTATTATCTTGAGACCAAGTATTTCCCCAAGCATCTATATACTCATCACCTCCACAGTTAAGACGGTAAAGGTAGGTATAGCCTTCTTCCTTTTTTAATATATCATCATCTTTAGATTGATATCCACTTAAGGCAACCTTCTTTTCTAAAACCTTAACTCCATCTTGATATGCGCTAGCTGTTAAGATATTTTCATCGAGCCTTACATCTTTGAATTTAAATAGCGTTGAGTTTTCTTCCCTTTGTTTTACTTCTGACCAGTTACCGGAAGATAATTCTACCTTTTCGGCATTACTATAAACCCTAATGCTATCAGAGTTAAAGCTAGGAACTATATAAACAATTGGCTCTTTTTCAACTGGGGTATAACGTGACCTATATAGGTAGAATGCGTCTACTGGTTGCTCCCAGCAAGTTAGCAGACCCTTATAATTAAATGGTCCTACTTTATCAATTCTTCTTAAGGCTTCATCCGGCTGAGTACGTCCAGGATTATCATGACTTTGAAGTGGCCAAAGGAATTGACCGCATACGCTATCCTTTACACTTTCAGCTAAGATAGCTTTTTTCTCAAGAATATCACACTGCTTCTGCTCAAAGTACCCTTCACCTAAATGATTACCAATAGTGCGCCAAGCGCCATACTCTCCGTTTAGGAGTTGGTCATCGCGTTTAAGTTCCTCTGCGTAGTTATTGATATTTCCGCCATATGTGCCACTCCAATTTTGAACTACATTCCAATCTGTTCCCTCTCCTCCATTACAGGTGGTAATAAGTCTCATTTTTCCACAGGTTGGATCCATCTCTCTTATTATATCGGAACATTCTTGAGCGAAATCCTTAGGTAAAGTACTTTCGTTTTGTAGCCCCCATAGTATAAGAGAAGGACAGTTGCGACGCTCTTTTACCCATTGAATTAGGTGGCGTTTAAAACTTTCCCTAAACTCAGGAGTATCATACCATATATGAGCTGAGAACTGTGGCCACCAAAGAATTCCCTCCTTATCAATGAGGTCTTGATAAAGTAGGTGATGTGGTTGGTGAGCATCCCTAAAGGCGTTAAAGCCCAGGAGTTTTACTTCTTTTATACGGGCTTGGATTTGCTCTTTAGAAAATGCATGGCTTTGACCAAACATATGTTCATATTCTGATACACCATTTATGTAAACGGGCTTATCGTTAAGTAAGAAACGATTATCGCCATCCCCTCGTGATAAAGGAAAACTTATACTTCTTATACCAAATGAAGTTGTAAGCTCATCAGTAGATTTACCCTCACGCTTTATAATGCTATTTAATTGATAAAGATATGGATCTTCCTGGCTCCAAAGGTGAGCATCCTCAATAGCTGTAGATTGACGAATTATTTTAGTTGAATTACCTTCAAGTGTCACATCTTCTTGTAGACGTTTTATCTGTCCTCCATTAGAGTTACATATTTTGCTTGTAAAGTTTATCTCTTTTTGGGTATCACTATAATTATGAATCTCAGTATCTATAAATAAACTATCTCTTTTTTCATTATTCCACACATGAACACCAAAAGGTTCTATTCTTACCATATCGGTAACCTCAAGTGTTACAGGGCGGAATATTCCAAAAGGTTGTGAGCCCTCACTAAAGCCATACTCAGAGCTACATCCTCCACAAACCCAAGGCATATCGGTAATGCCACTTGGATGAAGCACCTTAACCTCAAGGGAATTTTCCTCGCCTTGAAGTATTTCTTTACTTACATCTATTGTTTGAGTTGTCCTACCGATATCAAAGCGTCCTAAATACTGAGAGTTAAGCGTTACTTCAGCGTAAGTTCCAACTCCTTCAAAGCGAAGGAAATATTGTTTATCCTCTTCTTTAGGAGCAATAAATGTTTTCTTAAAGAGTGCTTCACCATGAAGATTACCATGCTCTTTTTGTAGAGCACCGTAGTAATCGTCAAGGTTTATAGGAACGTTTTTTACAAATGTATCTTCATTAAGAATAATCCTCCAATCATTGTTTAGTGATTCTTCCCAGCGCTTTCCCGTAGCATCAGGCTCTGGAAACTTTACCTCGCTAAGCCCCATAGGTTTACTAGTTGCAAGGGCTATACCCCTTTGATTATCATTATTAACAGCGCAATAAAAGTGATATACTACACCATCATGATATACCACATAACTTTTGTGAGCAAAAAGTTCATCGTATGGCTTGCTTGGTGTAATAAGGTCTTCGCCTTCCCAATCTTGCCATGAAATCATATCTCTACTTACAGCAAAGGTATTAAAAGCATTATATGACCTTGTTGGATTGAAAGCAGAAAAGTAGAACATAATGTAAAGATCTTTATACTTTACAATTTGAGCATCTCCAGTTATTGTTCCATCACTATCATGGGCAAAAATGGGGTTCTTATCGTATCTTTTCCATTTCTTTAAATCATTAGAAAAGGCAATGCCAATACGTTCCCCTTTTGGATGTGTTTCATCCTTACCTCCAGCGTTATAGAACATCATGAAGCGATATCCAAACTTTTCTTTATCAACCTCGTAGATAGTGCTCTTGTATTGCGTCATCTTTTCCCACCACTGAGCATCCTTATCGTCATAGGAAAGTATAGGCTTTGAGTAAGTTTTCCACTGATGTGCTGCTCCCACATCTTTTTCTGTGGATGCAAGACCAATACTAAGTGGGGCATTTACTGCCTCATAACCAGAACCAGGACCACCGATATAGGTCATCCAATATCTATTCTTAAATTTTTCAATGTTATAGCTTCCTCCCCACTGAT
Organism: Prevotella sp.; assembly: GCA_021203915.1. Taxonomy (GTDB): domain Bacteria; phylum Bacteroidota; class Bacteroidia; order Bacteroidales; family Bacteroidaceae; genus Prevotella. The sequence goes on from JAJQAI010000131.1 coordinate 3,794, forward strand.
AGTCAATAAGTGAGGGGAATCCTCCTCTTTGGTTTAAATCCCATCCCTTCTGCCCAAAAGCTAAGATTCTTCCTAAAGTTTCCCAATGAAGTAGGTCATCACTTTTGGCAAGCCATGTCTCATATCCACGGCCATCAGTTCCACCTTTTCCGTTATAGCAGACATATGTCATATAC
>JAJQAI010000281.1 GCA_021203915.1 Prevotella sp.
TTCTGCATCGTCATATGTGTATAAGAGACATCACATTCAAAGATTAATAACGCTAGTAGCAATGCAAAGAGGAAAAAAAGCTGCCTTTCAATATGCAGAGACTTTTGGATTTATACTCTTTATCAAGTGGCTCTAGAGCTGAAAACGCTCAACTGCTGCAAGCCGCAGGAAGTAATAGAGAATATTATAGAATTACGGCCACTGATGGAAGTACAGTAATAGGTGTAATAGGTACTTCAAGGGAAGAGAACCATGCCTTTTTGTATTTATCTAAACATTTTGCTTCTAAAAGACTTCCCGTTCCTAAAATTCTTGCGGTATCAAAGGATGAGATGTGTTACCTTCAAGAGGATCTTGGCTCACTTTCTTTATTTGATGCCCTAAAGGGTGGAAGACAGGCTAATGGTCGTTATAACCAAAAAGAAAAAGATCTACTTCTTAAGACTATTAGAGCCTTACCCGAGATACAAATGCATGGAGCCCAGGGGTTAGACTGGTCAAATTGTTATCCACAAAAAGAATTTGATTCATCTAGCGTGCTTTTTGATCTAAACTATTTTAAATACTGCTTTTTAAAACCTTCTTCCCTTGACTTTCATGAGCTAAAACTCGAGGCTGACTTTAGGCTTTTTGCCTTAGATCTAACTCAGGAGAATCCTGAGTGCTTTATGTATCGTGACTTTCAAGCTAGAAACGTAATGCTAGATGAAAAAGGTAATCCTTTTTTTATAGATTATCAAGGAGGAAGAAAAGGACCATATTATTATGATGTGGCATCTTTTCTTTGGCAGGCCTCTGCTAATTATTCTCATAAGTTACGCCGAGAGTTAGTCTATGAATACTATAACACATTAAAGAATTATATAGAGGTTCCATCTCATCGTCATTTTGTTAATCGTTTAAGCCTATTTGTCCTTTTTAGAACTCTTCAAGTTCTTGGCGCTTATGGCTATAGAGGATATTTTGAAAGAAAGCAGCATTTCTTAGATAGTATACCACCGGCAATAAAGAACCTTAAAGAAATGCTAGAGCTTGATGTATATCCATATCCTTATATGATAGATATGCTAAAAAGGCTCACCCTTCTTCCTAAGTTTAACGCTTATTTTGAGGATATCTCTTTAGATGGTAAAGCTCAAAATCAAGAAGGAGAAAAAAGTTTTTCTTCCTTTGATAATAAGGGAGAATTAGTAGTAAGCGTATATAGCTTTTCCTATAAAAAAGGAATACCTGAGGATACATCGGGTAATGGTGGCGGTTATGTTTTTGATTGTCGCTCAACACATAATCCAGGTAGGTATGAAAGGTATAAAAATTTTACAGGCCTTGATGATGAGGTAATACGCTTTTTAGAAGATGATGGGGAGATATTAACCTTTTTAGATAACATCTATAAGCTAGCTGACCATCATGTCCGTCGCTATATCCAAAGAGGCTTTACTCACCTTATGTTCTCATTTGGTTGTACCGGAGGTCAGCATAGAAGTGTATATGCTGCCCAACACCTAGCAGAACATATAAGTAAAAACTTTGGTGTTGAGGTGCATGTTGTTCATCGTGAAAGAGATATAACCCAAGTTTTTAAAGCTAAAGAGAAAAAGTAATGGAAAAAGAAAACTCTTTAGACGTTAGCTTTCTTCAAGCCATGGTCTTTGCTGCCGGTATTGGCTCACGTCTTCGTCCTTTAACCGATACAATGCCAAAGGCACTGGTTAAGGTTGCGGGCGTTCCTATGCTTGAGCGCGTTATAAAGCTCCTTAAATCCTTTGGGATAAAAAAAATAGTTATAAACGTTCATCATTTTTCCTCTCAAATTAAAAACTTCCTTGAAGAAAAAGATAATTTTGGTATAGAGATTCTTCTTAGTGATGAAACTTCCTTTCTTCTTGATACAGGAGGAGGAATAAAAAAAGCAAGGCCACTGTTTACTCCCAATCAACCTATACTTATTCATAATGTTGACATTATAAGTAACGTTAACTTAAAAGAGCTTTTCATGTATCATAAAAGTAATGATGCTACACTTTTAGTAAGTAAAAGAAAAACTAATCGTTATTTACTCTTTGATGATGATATGAATCTTTGTGGTTGGACAAACACTCTTTCTGGGGAGGTAAAAACACCTTATAAAAATCTTAGGGTTAGTGACTGTAAAATGATGGCTTTTTCTGGAATTCATATATTTTCTCAAAGTCTTTTCCGCTTTATGGAAGATTTCCCAGAAAAGTTTAGCATAATAGATTTTTATCTAAGCCTTTCAGATAAGGTAAAAATTAAGGGCTTTTTTAAAGAAGACTTAAAACTTATAGATATTGGAAAACAAGAAACTCTTTCTAAAGCTGAGGAGTTTTTAAAGGAACTCTAAAAAAAAAGAAAACACTTTAATTAAAGATATGCAAAAAATAATTATTCTTGACTTTGGTTCTCAGACCACTCAATTAATAGCTCGTCGAGTAAGAGAGCTTGATACCTTTTGTGAGATTCTGCCCTATAATAAATTCCCAAAGGATACCACTGGTATTATTGGCGTTATCTTAAGTGGTTCACCATATTCTGTTCATGATAAGGAAGCTTTTAAAGCTTCGCTAGAGGACTTTATGGGAAAATTCCCAGTTCTTGGTATTTGTTATGGAGCTCAGTTTATTGCCCAATCCCTAGGCGGAAAGGTTGAAAAGACAAATACCCGTGAGTATGGAAGAGCTAATCTAAAGTCATTTGACGAAAAAGATCCTTTATTTAAGGGCTTTACCCCCAGCTCTCAAGTATGGATGAGTCATGGTGATACCATAACTGAAATACCAAAGGATTGTCATGTTATTGCTTCTACTTTAGATGTAAAATACGCTTCATATGCCTCAAGGGAAATTCCTCTTTGGGCTGTACAATTCCATCCTGAGGTATATCATACCACTCAAGGTAAAACCCTACTTAAGAACTTCGTTAGGGATATTTGTGGGAGCCGTCAAGAGTGGAGCGCTGCTTCTTTTGTAGATTCTACAGTTAAGGAGCTAAAGGAAATGTTAGGTCAAGACCGCGTTATACTTGGACTTAGTGGGGGAGTGGACTCCTCTGTTTGTGCCACACTACTTAGTCGAGCAATAGGCAAGAATCTAACTTGTATTTTTGTGGACCACGGAATGTTAAGGAAAAATGAGTTTCAAAAAGTTCTTTCAGCTTATGAGGGACTTGGACTTAATGTTATAGGTGTTAATGCAAGCGAAAAGTTCTTCCGTGACCTTCAAGGGGTTTCAGACCCAGAAAGAAAAAGAAAAATTATTGGAAATGATTTTGTTGAGGTTTTTAATCAAGAGGCTAAGAAAATTACCGATGCTAAATGGCTAGCTCAAGGAACTATCTATCCAGACAGAATAGAGAGTTTAAGTATTACGGGTATGACAATAAAGTCTCACCATAATGTAGGAGGATTGCCAAAAGAGATGAGCTTAAAGCTTTGTGAGCCACTTAAATGGCTTTTTAAAGATGAGGTAAGAAGGGTGGGCAAAGAACTCGGAATGCCCGAGCGTTTAATTAAACGTCATCCCTTCCCAGGTCCTGGACTAGCAGTACGAATACTTGGTGATATCACACCCGAAAAGGTACGTATCTTGCAAGATGCAGATGATATTTATATTGAGGCTATGCACAGCTATAAGTGCGAGGATGGAGAGTTTCTTTACGATAAGGTTTGGCAGGCAGGAGCAATACTTCTTTCAACGGTGCGTAGTGTAGGTGTTATGGGTGATGAGCGTACATATGAACATCCTGTTGCTCTTCGTGCTGTTACAAGTATGGATGCTATGACAGCCGATTGGGCTCATCTTCCATATGATTTTATGGCTAAAGTATCAAATGAAATAATTAATAAGGTTAAGGGAGTAAATAGGGTATGTTACGATATATCCTCAAAGCCACCTTCAACTATTGAGTGG
>JAJQAI010000071.1 GCA_021203915.1 Prevotella sp.
GAATTTGCCTACAAATATAACTTTTTTTAAATAGATTACAAAATTTGTTTAACCTAAAGTGCTAATTGCTTGCAACATCGGATGCTGCGCTATTTTTGGGAGCTTGGCTATGTAAGAAAAAAAGCACCACTTTGTAAGTAAAAAGCGGTGCACTGTTTTAGAAAACCTTTATTTTTTTGATAAAAAAGTTAGTGTTAGAAGAGATATCCCTACCTTAGGGAAAGGGATAAAAAGCCTATTTTATTTGCCTGTATCTGCCGTTGGTTTGGGTTCTTTTTTGGCTAGCATAACAATTTGGTACACAAAATCTGTTACCCACCTCTGACTAAATGAAAGACGTTTGTTGTAATTTCTGATTGCAACAACAGTTTTCATTACACCGGCATCATTGAAATCATTTTTAGTAAAGATATCTGAGACGGTTTTTTCAGTCATTGTATAAATAGCTTTCCTCATAAATGAGGGTACACGGAGTTTAAATTTCATTAGATTTCCAAGTAGCATAACAATATCCTGTGTGAAAGATTGGAATTGAATCATATATACTTGAACATCCTGCATTTTACGACAATTCTTACGTATGCTTTGATCTAGTTCCTTAAAGAAATCATCGTTAGTGTTATAAAGATTTTGGAGCATTTTTCTGCAATGCTTCCTTTCGCCCACTCCAAGTTTATTATTTACTGTAGGAACGTGCAAGGAGGCTTTAAATGTGCGCAGGTCAGGAAGCATGGCAAGGTTAGTTATTCCTGCATTTTCTGCTATTGCTGCTTGGAGGTATACCCTTACTAGGGTCATATAATCCTCCATACCACCAATTTTGGTTTCACCATTTTTCTTGCCGAAAAGTTTGCTAAAGAATCCCATAAAAATATTTTTTCTATTTAGGCCAAGACCCGTTTAATATAAGTGCTTACAAAAGTAACGTAAATACGCCAAAAAGCAAAATAAAAAGTGTTTTAACTCTCTTTTTTTGTATATATTTGCATAGCTCAAAAAAAGATATTTTTTCTTTTTTAAAATTTAGTCTAACCAATATTGAACTACTAAAGAAATGAAAGGAATTGTATTAGCGGGTGGCTCGGGAACTAGACTTTATCCCATTACCAAAGGTATCAGTAAACAACTCATACCTATTTTTGATAAGCCCATGATATACTATCCCATATCCATGCTAATGCTTTCAGGGATAAGGGAGATACTTATTATTTCAACTCCATATGATCTTCCAGGATTTAAGCGCCTTTTAGGTGATGGTTCGGATTTTGGCCTAAAGTTTGAGTATGCAGAGCAGCCCTCACCCGATGGACTAGCCCAAGCATTCATAATAGGTGAGGATTTTATTGGAAAAGATTGTGTGTGCTTAGTCTTAGGTGATAATATATTCCATGGTGCAGGTCTAACCTCTATGCTTACAAAAAGCGTTCAAGATGCAGAGGTTTATGGAAAGGCAACAGTTTTTGGTTATTATGTTAATGATCCCGAACGCTATGGAGTTGCAGAATTTGATGATAAGGGTAATTGCCTAAGTATTGAAGAAAAGCCTCAAAAACCCAAAAGTAATTATGCCGTTGTAGGACTATACTATTATCCTAATAGTGTGGTGGAAATTGCAAAGAATATAAAGCCTAGTTCAAGAGGGGAACTTGAAATTACAACAGTAAATCAAGAATACTTAAGCCGTGGAATTCTGAAGGTACAAACCTTTCAGCGTGGGTTTGCATGGTTAGATACAGGTACTCATGATAGCTTAAGCGAAGCATCAACCTTTATAGAGGTAATCGAAAAGCGTCAAGGACTTAAAATCGCTTGTTTGGAAGAAATAGCATTTAAACAAGGCTGGATAACTTCTGAGCAAGTAAAAAGAATTGCCGAGCCGATGCTTAAGAACGATTATGGTAAGTACTTAATTGATTTAATTGAACCAAAAGGTTAATTTTTTTAGGGGGCGATGCAAAAGTTTCCTTTAGAAATTTCCTCGGCTAAAAAAAGTGATGCTCTTGTTATCGCAAGGCTTATTATGCAGGCTATGAGTTATGATTGTTGTCAAAATTTCATAGGTCCTAATTACGAGCTTAAAGATTTCGAAGACCTCTTGACTTACTTAGTTCTTAGAGATGACTCCCAATATAGCTACCTAAATACTTTAGTTGCTAAAGCGGAAGGAGGTGATGTTGTAGGAATTTGTGTATCTTACGATGGAGCTCATCTTCACCAAATGCGCAAAGCATTCCAAAACTCTATGATGGAGCGATTTCATCGAGATTTTTTTAATATGGACGATGAAACAAACGAAGGTGAACTATACATTGATAGTTTAGCCGTAAGAGAAGATTCAAGAAACTTAGGCATAGCTACAGCCTTACTTTTAGAAACTATATCTAAGGCAAAATCTCTTGGCTTACCAAAGGTAGGATTGCTAGTTGATAAGGGCAATCCTAAAGCTCAACGTCTATACAAAAAAGTGGGATTTAAGTATATAAATGACTCTTTTTGGGGAGGTCATCCCATGTTGCACTTACAACATGACGTTTAAAAATACCATAAAATAAGGGGCTCTTTGTTGAATGCTAAGAACCCCTTAAATCTTTATCTTAAAAAAAATTTAGATACCAAATCCCAATACAGATTTTTCGAACCAGTAGCAAAGTATTCCGGCTAGATATCCTACGAAGGCAATCCATGTAATATGTTTCATGTACCAGCCGAAAGTGATTTTCTCAAGTCCCATTACTACAACACCGGCTGCTGAGCCAATAATAAGCATTGAACCTCCAACACCAGCGCAATAAGCTAGCAATTGCCAGAAGAGGCCATCTTGTGCCATATCACCAAATTCTGCCATAGGGTACATACCCATACATCCGGCTACTAGTGGTACGTTATCAACGATACTTGAGAGTATACCAATTATTCCAGTTACTAGATAGTGATTACCATTGAATGCAACGTTGAGACCTTCACCCAAAGCTTCAAGAACACCAATTGTTTCAAGACATCCTACAGCCATCAAAATTCCTAGGAAGAATAGTATTGTGCTCATATCAATATGTGAAAGCATATTGGTAATCCTCTTTTTCATGCCATTGGCAATTTCTTCTGATTCAAATTGGCGATGGAAGATTTCTGTAACTGTCCAAAGTACACCAAGTACTAAAAGAATACCTACAAATGGAGGAAGGTGTGTTATTGACTTGAAAATTGGAACGAAGATAAGTCCACCAACACCAATGCAGAATACTGCTCTTTGCTGTCTTAGAGAGAATGCCTTTGAGCCTTCTTCATCATCTAAGCTATCTTCTGGCAAGGCAAGTTCGCCTTTTAAAGATAGCGATAAGATATATGCCGGTATTACGACGGAAACGACTGATGGTATGAATATTTCTGAAATAACTCCAAGGGCTGTAATTAGTCCCTTGTTCCAAATCATAATTGTTGTAACGTCTCCAATTGGAGAGAATGCTCCTCCAGAATTTGCCGCAATTATTATAAGGGCAGCATATATTATGCGATCTTTGCGGTCTTGGATAAGTTTTCTAATAATCATTACCATCACGATACTAGTCGTGAGGTTATCCAAAATTGCTGAAAGGATAAAGGTTAGAGCTGTGATACGCCATAGAAGTGCTTTTTTGCTTTTTGTTCTTAATGTCTTACGAACAAAGTCGAAACCATTGTTTTGATCTACAACCTCTACTATGGTCATTGCTCCCATAAGGAAGAATAGTGTTGTTGAGGTACTTCCCAAGTGTTTTTCAATCACATCGCTAACGGCTAGTGCTACTTTTCCCCCAAAGTCCTCAATTACTGTCGGGATATAGCTACCTGGATCTACCATAAAGAGTGTCCAGCAAGCAACTAGCATAAGTAAGGCGATGGCGGCCTTGTTGACTTTTGTTAGAGCCTCAATCGCTATACATAGGTATCCACAAAGGAATACTACAATGA
>JAJQAI010000292.1 GCA_021203915.1 Prevotella sp.
ATCACATGAATAGCTAGTTAATCTAGCTATAGTAAGACTGTGGTAGTAAGAAAAAGATTAAAGAAAAACCCCATTGGATGTTTTCTTATCCTATGGGGCTTTATACAATAAAAAAGAAATCTTATTGGTGCTGATCTCTTAGAAGGTCATTAACCGTCTTAACAGGATTAAATGTGGAGAGTGGAACCTCAACAAATATTGTATTCCAATCACTCATAGCACCATTCCAAAGTCCTGGTAACTCAAGAGCTTTAAGTTCCTTACCGCCTTTACTCTTACTGCTTATAAAACCTGTTGATTTATCAACATAGGCTGGAAGATTAAAGCGTCCTCCCTTATAGTCCTTAATAGCGCAAACTAGATCAACTGGGTTAAAGTGAGTACCCTCGGTAAACATCTTCATATACTCCTGATTGTTCTTATCAATTTGGCTACTTTCAAGAATCTGTAGACTTACAGTTCCATCTTGGTTGTAGGTTAAGAATGGTCCACCACCAGGCTCACCAACGTTCTTAACAACGCCACAAACTCTCATTGGGCGATTTAATTTCCCACGCAAATAGATAACTAAGTCTGCATCCTCTAAATCCTTTATGTCAGACTTTCTGCAGCAAAGATCCCTCTGTAAGAAACGTATCATTTCCTCTAAATCCTCGTGGGTATAATCTGCGGTATCCAGTTTCTTTAAATAAGAAAATGCCTTAGCCTGCAAATCAACTAAGATACCAGCAATGAGTTGCTTATAATCAACGGTATCTTTTTTAAGACGATCAGGAACAACATTATCAATATTCTTTATAAAGATAATGTCAGCATCAATGTCATTTAAGTTTTGGATTAGTGCACCATGTCCGCCTGGACGGAAAAGTAGTGAGCCGTCATCATTACGGAAAGGTGAATTATCAGCAGCTGCAGCAATAGTGTCGGTGCTTGGCTTTTGCTCTGAGAAAGAGACATTGTACTTAACACCATACTGGCTTTCGTATTGGGATTTCTTAGCGCTGACTTTGTCCTCAAAGAATTGCATATGCTCATGGCTTACAGTAAAATGAACATTAACCTCTTTTCCACTTGAAGCGTAAAGTGCGCCCTCAACTAGATGCTCCTCCATTGGTGTACGAGCGCCTTCTGAGTATTTGTGGAAAAGTAGCATACCCTTTGGTAGCTGTCCATAGTTAAGTCCTGTAGCTTTAAGCATATTAGAGGCTACTGCCTTATAATTACCATCTGCAATCAAAGCTTTTATGCCTTTACCCTCATTCTTTTGGCATTGAGCATCAAGCTCATCATAGAAAGCGAATTTCTCGATGTTGGCGAAATACTTTTTCTCAAAGTCTGTTGTTGGCACATCATAAGCGGCATCAACGAAAGCAAAAACATCCTTGAACATACGGCTTGCAGCTCCACTAGCTGGAACGAACTTAACTATCTTCTTTCCGGTAGTTTTATATTCATCCCACTTCTTAATGTAGTCGGCTTTTTCACTCTCAGAAGGTGAAACTACCCCTTTACCAATGCCAGCTGCGGCTTCAATCTTTAAAAATGGAAATCCATTTTTAAATTCCTCAAGTTGCTTTTCAACTTGGTCTTGAGTAATACCCTTTTGGGCAATCTGATTTAAATCTTGTTGTGATAACATAAATATAGTATGATAAATTTAAAAGTTTCTAATCCCCTACAAATTTAACGAAATTTCTTTAATAAAAAAATATCTTATAAGATGGCAAACGAAAAAACTGAGTATTTTCTTTAAAAAAGTAATTAAATACCGCGTCTAATGGGATTAAAAATTGCACACAATTTCTTAAGTTTGCAAAATAAAACGTGAATCTTTTTATTTAGCATGAGTAAACTTTCTTTTTCTGATAACGAAAAAATTCTGGCCACTAAGCAGGTGCGCTATCTTATAAAAAATCTTCAAGAGCAACTATCTTTTGAGGATAGAAAAAATTTGCTTAAAATGCTTCAAGAAAAAATCGCTAAAGAAGAGATTCAAAGAGATGTTTTCTTGCTTAACCCAATACTGCTAGGTCTAAATATGGCTAAAATAGCTACAGAGGAATTTGGTCTAAAACGAGATGGTATAATCTGTGTTATGCTATACTCTTTAGGAATTACTGGTGAAGAAACCTTGGCGAGGATTAAAAACACCTTTGGGCATGATGTTGAAAATATAATACGCTCCTTAGAAAAAATAAAAGAGCTATCTAAAAAGAATTCCATAACACAAAGCGAAGATTTTAGAGACTTGCTACTTTCTATAGCTGATGATGTTAGGGTCATACTTATAATGATTGTAAGAAGTGTGGCTTTAATGCGAGAGATAAAGGACACTCCTGCCCTAGAGGCTAAGATAAATTTAAGTCTAGAAGCAAGCGGGATTTATGCGCCCCTAGCCCATAAGCTAGGACTTTATAAGATAAAAAGTGAACTAGAGGACCTAAGTCTTAAATACCTTGAGACTGAGGCATACTATATGATAAAAGAAAAACTCTCTCAGACAAAGAAAAGCCGTGATTTGTATATGGAGAAGTTTATCTTACCAATAAAAGAAAAATTGGATGATTTGGGCTTTTCTCATCACATAAAAGGACGCACAAAAAGTATTCATAGCATTTGGCAAAAGATGAAACGACAAAAGTGCGACTTTGAGGGAATATACGACTTATTTGCTATACGTATTATCCTTGATGCCCCAAAAGATCAAGAAAAAATGCAGTGTTGGCAAGTGTTCGCTCTTATAACCAATATGTACCAACCAAATCCTAAAAGACTTAGGGATTGGATTAGCCTGCCCAAAGCAAATGGCTATGAGAGTTTGCATATAACTGTTTTAGGCCCTGAGGATAAATGGGTTGAGGTGCAGATAAGAACTTCACGCATGGATGAAGTTGCCGAGCATGGTTTTGCTGCCCATTGGCGCTATAAAGGTGTTAAAGAAGGTGGTTCTTTAGATGAGTGGCTAAGCAAGATGCGTACACTTTTGGAAAGTAAGGATGAGGATCAGAAAAGTGACTCTAGTCAAATTCAAAAGCAAAACTCTGAGGTTTTTGTCTTTACACCAAAGGGAGATTTAATGAAATTTTCTCTTGGTGCTACGGTACTTGATTTTGCATATCGAATACACACTAAAATAGGAAATCATTGCACAGGAGCCAAGATAAATGGTAAAGTAGTCACCTTCCGTTATAAACTTCAAAATGGTGACCAAATTCAAATTGTGACCTCTGCTAATCAAAGGCCTAAAAGGGAATGGCTTGATATTGTAAAAACTCCACGTGCAAAGGCAAAGATACGTTTGGCCATAAAGGAGCTTGAAACAAAAGATAGTGCATGGGCAAAAGAAATGTTCATTCGTAGGCTAAGAAATCACAAAATTTCTTGGAGTGAAAGTACACTTTATCACCTAATAAAAAAACTAGGCTTTAAGGAGATAAATGAGTTCTACAGCCAACTAGCCTCTGGAAGTTTAGATGTATCTGAGGTGATAGATGCATACAAAGAGGCTCTTTTAGAGGATAATTCTTCTTCTCAACAAATTAAGAGTGCTAAAGAATTCTCTTATGAGAACCCTAATAATGAGGCATCTTTTTCTCCTAATGATGTAATAGTTATTGACCAGAATTTAAAGGATGTGGACTTTTCGCTTGCTAAATGTTGTAAGCCAATATATGGAGACGATGTCTTTGGCTTTGTGACTGTTAATGGAGGTATAAAAATTCATAGGACTGATTGTCCAAATGCTCCGGAGCTAAAAAAGCGCTTTTTGTATCGAATTGTAAAGGCAAAATGGAGTGGAAAAAAAGGCTCTAAATATTCAGTTACACTTAAAGTAATTGGTAATGATGATATTGGAATTGTAAACAATATTACAAGCGTGATATCTAAGGAAGAAAAGATAATGATGCGCTCGATTAATATCGATAGTAATGATGGGCTATTCCATGG
>JAJQAI010000290.1 GCA_021203915.1 Prevotella sp.
GTTCAAATCTGATCGTTCCTATTACTTTGACATTTTAAAAAATTTTTGGTATAATATATACATAATAAAAAATAAGAAAATTTTTGTGTCAAAGTTATTAAATTATTACATCTGGAAAATGAAGAATATTGTGAAGATGGGGCTGAGCTCGTCGGGAGCAGAAATAAGGGTTCAATTCCCTCAGTTCCACTGGTAGCGGCGCCGCTTACTGCGTAGTTCACTCTGATAACAAATAAGTAAGTAAATGTCAACGCTCCTAGGAAAAGTTGACGACTACAAAGACCTCTTTGAGTAGTATAAACAAGGAAAAGAGATCCGTGCATTCGCGGTGATATGAATGGGAATTAGAGATTCGCTCGACGTGCAGAGAATCACAGATTATCCTAAAAAATCTAAGATGGGAGTGCAGGTAGAGAGTATTCTAGAGGCAGGATAGCCATCTTAAAGAGCTGAAATGAAGCCTAAGTAGCGTTGGATCCGCGCTGCGCGTTATAGAGGAAAAGCATTTGAAATAGATGTAAGACTTTTCCTCTCGGTTTGTTGTTTAGTTTAAAGGTAAAATAATAATGAAAGTTATAGATATAGGTTCGAATCCTATAACAGCAACTATAGACAGTTTAAATATTGTTATAACCTCTCTTTTATTCGTCAGAGGATGCGAATTAAAATAAGATCCTCCTCCTTTCAGTGATTTAGTCTAATGGTTAGGACAAAGGAACTTCACTCCTTAGATATGAGTTCAATTCTCGTAATCACTATTTAAAATTCTGGTTCAAAGCTATGGTACAAATTGGAGTAAAGAAGAACTCGCTTATTGACGAGATACGATATTGTAGTCTTCGTTTTCGGTTAAGAGATAAGGTCATGCCAAACCTTATTTGCGGACATAGGAGCCAGAATTTTTTCTTTCCTCTTTTTCAGTTTTTTCAGCGGTTTTCTGTTAGAAAAAAATCACTGTTTTTATAACAGCAGGATATAAGCTCAGTTGGATCAGAGTAAACCAAGGTTTAGGATGTCGGGTTCGAATCCCGATCCTGCTTTTTAAAGTAATAATGTGGGGATATGGCGGAATAGGTAGACGCAACGGACTTAAAATCCGTCGATTGAAAAAATCGTGAGGGTTCAAGTCCCTCTATCCCTACGGGAATATGGCGGAATTGGCAGACGCGCTAGTCTTAGGAACTAGTACTTCGGTATGAGAGTTCGAGTCTCTCTATTCCTATTGGGCGCTAAGATTTGGTTATCATCGCCTGCGGACGTGACGATGCATTCTAGATTTAGCCATTTCTGGTGTCCGGAGGGCTATGTCTGGTTGGAGAACTTCGGAGCAAAAGACTTCGATGGCGGGTTCGAGTCCCGCGCTCTCCATTTTAATCAATAGAAAGGAATCAAGTAATGGATAATAGATACAAATTTTTTATAGGCAAAAATACTGTGGTTGCGGTTTCTAGTTATGCAGGCAAGACAGTGCGGGGTGTCGCTAAATGTAACCCTGAGGACGAGTTCGATGAGGAAAAGGGCAAGGCCCTAGCCGCCGCACGTTGTAATGCAAAAATAACGAAAAAGCGCGTTGATCGCGCGAATAAAAAACTGGCGGAGGCTTCGTGTGCATTATCAAAAGCAGAAGATAGATTTTTTGATATGGAAAGTTATGTAGCAGATTCAGAGTGTGAATATAAGAATGCAGAAAGAGAAGTTAATGAAATTTTAAAGTCTATGTTGTAATGAAAATCAGAACATCGTATTTTTATCAAATTAGATTTTTTAAACCTAATATGATTCCTCTATCTACCGCGGCATTTGATCCCAAGTGGTTTCATGATTATCAAGGAAAATATTATCAATTTAAAGATAAAAGAGGGATTTGGAATGGGTTAAGGGCTGAGTCTTTCTGCGCCTCTAATGCCATTGCCTTTGATGAATGCGGGTGCCCGTTCTGTGAAGAAAAAGATCCAGATAAATGTGAATTTCTGCGACGGTATAGGATGTATTTAGACACTCTTTCTTTTGACGAAATGTACCAAAGATTTGAGAGATTAAGCAAGGAAATTCAGAAATACGATGGATTTAAAGAAGAACCTATTATGGTATTAATTTTTTATGAAACGCCGAAAAATAGATGTAGTGAAAGAACCGAAGTTTTAAAATGGTTTCATTCTCATGACTATCCAATAAAGGAGCTGGATTATCCGATATGACATTGAATGAATTGTCCGTTGGAGAAAAGGGGATTATCAAAAAATTAAATGTAACTGGAATAGATAAAAAAAGATGGCAAGATTTAGGATTTCTTCCTAACACAGAAATAGAATGTTTATGGCCCAATACTTATCGACTTAGAGGCTCTAACTGTACATTGAGTACGGTAAATGCAAAACAAATTGAGATTGATGTAATTTTAATTTAGGAGAAAAATGAATGACACTTGCACTCATAGATCAGTACACAGAAGAAGAACTACGAAATATCGTAGCTACTTCTTATTCAATTAAAGAAGTTGTTAGAAAATTAGGATATTCTACAACAAGTGGAAATAATAGTAATACAGTAAAAAATCGTATTCAGAAATATAATATAGATACATCTCATTTTATTTCTCATCCGAATCAGCAAAAAAGAGAAGTTGGTACTGTGTTTTGTAAAAATTCAACAGCATCACAAGCGACATTAAGGAGATGGTATTTAAAAGGTGATTATACTCCATATGAATGTAGTATTTGTGGACAAGGACCTCTATGGCAAGATAAAGAATTAACTTTAATTTTAGATCATATTAACGGATGTAATACCGATGATAGGTTAGAGAATCTTCGTTGGGTATGTCCAAATTGTAATCAGCAACTTGATACAACAGGATATAAAAAAATTAAAGTTCCAACTGGGAAAAAAGAAAAAAAATATTATTGCTCTAATTGCGGTAAAGAAATTTCAAATGAAAGCACTACTGGGTTATGTCATGCTTGTGCAGCTAAAATGACACGAGTTTGTGAGCGGCCAAATCGAGAAACTTTAAAAAATATGATTAGAACAATGCCTTTTACTGAAATTGGAAAAAAGTATAATGTTACAGATGGCGCAATTCGTAAATGGTGTGATTCTATGAGCCTTCCTAGGAAAAAAACAGATATAATGAAATATACAGATGAAGAATGGGAATTGGTATAACAGTAGTACGTCAGCCTTTGAAGCTGAAGAAGAAGGGGCAGCACCTTCATTCCCAGCTAAATTATGTTAAAGAGTCGCGGACTGGTCCAACTCCAGTAGGGGCTGTTATTTTGACATTTTAAAAATTTTATGCTATAATAAATATAGATAATTAAGAAAGGGGAAAAGTATGAGTGATTTAAGAATGCCTAAAGGCTGGACTCTAGTTGGAACTAGTGATATGGCTTACGGTGATCCTGAAACAAAACAAGATAAACTTAAAAGGGATCATCAACTAAACTCAATGATTCGTAACACGCCAATTCGATCGGAAGAAGAGATTACTAAAGAATCTGATGAATTAGCTAAAAGGAATAAAGCTAGGAAAGACAGCCTAGCGCAGGCTTATGAAGATAAGAAACTGAAGAGTAAGGATCTTATTAAAGAAGCTCGAAAAATTGTTAGAAAGAACAAGAGAAAAAAGAATAAAGAATCAGCTCCCGTAGTCTAAGGGTAGGACGTGACACCTGTAATGTCTTAATCCCTGTTCAAATCAGGGCGGGAGCTCTTAAAGATGCTATTAAACAGCAAATATTAAACTGTCAAGATGATTATTTTTATTAAAATTTAAAAGTGAACGCGGTTTGAGGTCTTTGGTTTTTAGCTATGTTTTTGGTAAGGATCAACGTGAGCAGAAAAATATAGTATAGCATCTTGTTTTTGCATTAGACTCATACAGCAATTTATATTAAGAAAATTTAAATTGGGTAATGTTTCGATTCTTTGAGTC
>JAJQAI010000072.1 GCA_021203915.1 Prevotella sp.
ATGCTCTAAAGTTACATTCATGCTTCTTGTTCCAGAAGCATTGGTTTGAATTTTATAATTTTTCATATATGTGGTTTGGCTTTTTTAAAAAAATCATTTAAATATAAAGTTTAAGATGCCTCCCATTATCAAGGCGCGCTTCTTACTATCTTTTATACACTCAAAAGGAAAGCCAAGAGCAAAACTTCTTCTATCCTTTCCATCATATGCTACACATACTGAATTTCCTTGATGAGTAAGGGCACAAAAGGCTGAATCCGTAGGACCAATAAGATCTATCGAGGTCGCAGCATAATGTTGCTCATTAAGAAGAGTATATATATCAAAAGATGTTCCCATGCCCAAAATTTCACTTTGAGCTTGGGGACGCTTTGAAGCTAAATAAGTTAAATGTAAAGTCTTTTCTAAAAAGATGCTATCCTCTTGGCTTCTCATATCAGAGGCAATAAAGGAGCCACTTGCGATAATATTTCCTCCCTTATTTATGTAAGAGGATATTGCCTGTTGAAGCTCTAAAGGAAAGCTCTTATAATAAAGTAAAGAATGTCCATCATCCTTTTCGAGCCCTAAGATAAGATCTATACAATCGTATTTTGAAAGACTAAACTTTGTATTTTCAATAGCGTACTTTGAGCAACTTGAAATATTATATTTTCCTGAAGCCATAATAGCCTCAGCATGTTCGGTGATATAATTAAATTCGTTGCCCCTTATTATCTTTCCTTCTAACTCCGAGCCACTATATCCTAAACCGCCAGGACCTTCAATACCTATTTTTGACTTATCAAAGCATATCTGATGGCCAGAATATCCCGGCATTTTACCATAGCTAATGCCAGGGTCAGCATCAAGATCAAAACCTTGACTATAAGTATTATTAATAATAGCAGGTGAAGATAGACGTTGAAAACCATTAATAATAAGTATTGATTTAGTAGCCTCCGTTTGATAAAGAGCAGATACTGTTTCAGATGGAAAACTCTCACCACCCTCATTTACAGCCGTCACTCTAAAATTATATAAAACACCCGGCTCAAGGTTTATCTTACAAGAAGTTCCACTGACCTTTGTTCCATTATCAAAGCCATAGGAGCTAGAAGCAGTATAAAGAAGATAGGACTTTGGAAGAGCACTTGGCTCTGTTTTATCTTGTTGGGCATCCCATTTTAAGAGGGCTACCCCACTAGAGGAAACCTCAACCGATAGGTTTGTAGGAGCAAGGGGCTGAACAACATAGGATTTGTTATGTTCTTCTGAGATAAAACGCAAAATAGTTTTATATATACTTCGAGCTAGGGTAAACCTAAAATTAGGATCCTGCCCCATTCTCATATCCGGAAAGTTTTGATGAGAAAGTGTTTCAATAATAGCAGAAGGCATTAGTGGACATCTAGTCTCAGAATAATTTTTGTCGTACACCGTTCTAGGTGTCCAATTTCCAAATTTATTCCTTATATCAGTAACCACACCATTAAGAAGTCTAGTGGAAAAATCCTTTGAAAGAGTTCTTGGTAGACCAGAGGCCAAAAGACCACCAGAAGAATTAGTCGTGCAAATAGTTAAGGTACCAACTAGCGAAGAAAAATCTTTTTCATATCCAGCATCACTATGCACGGCAAGTGATAACTCAATTGGCACGCCAAGGCCTTTGTACTGGGGAGCAAAGCAAGACCCTCCCGCTAACCAATTAGTCATATAGGAGCGTGCATTTATATCCTCCTTATAATCATCTGCCTTATTATGAGAAAAGCATACACTATCGGGAGCGCCAGCCCACTCGGCATAATAACGAGCACCTTCTAAGAATCTAGGCATACCACTTACAGAGCCATTTCTTTGGTAGTTTCCCATTCCGCCACCAAAACGTACAGCATCTGCGGTAACAACTCCTTTTTCTGAACTTACATTAGAAAGTGTTACACGATTAGAAGTATTACAACCCTGATCAAAATCAAACGTACCCAGATAAACCCAGGTACCGCCTCCAATTTGTTGATTTACTTTAAATTCTGTCTTTCTGCCTTTGTGGTAAACTGTATAACGAGCATCCCTAACGCTCTCCTTAAGAGTTGGATAACTAACATAAACGGCATATTCTCCTGCCTCAGGGATAGCTGGTTGATAAGAAATCTCACAGCCCTTATTAGAGGTAGCCTTAGCCATGCGTGTGGTACCTTCTGTAAAAGGATTAATACCATCCCAATAAGAGTTCCTATTACCAGCAAAACCTTTAATGCCTGCATCCTTCCACTCTTGTTTTACGTTTATCTCCATATAGTATGGAAGTCGCACCTCGTTATCATTATCTACGATAATTTCATTTTTCTGCCAATCCCTCTCACGAGGAGTAAAAACTATAGCCCCTGCCCTTTCAAGCATAGGTATGAGATATGGTACAACAATGGTTTGAGTATATAAATCTTCAGTGGTACAAAAAAGATAAGGACGTTGCCACTTCCACCTTTTCTTATCCTTATCATAGTACATACCATGACTAGCCCAAAGAGAAATATGTCTATTTTCGAGGCCTTTTGTTATCTCTATGGGAGTAGAGATATTCTTTACCCATGGCTCTCCTTTATATTCTACCTCCTTTTTCTTTGAAGAGGCTTGAGTCTGTTTAGGGGTCTTATCACTTTCTTGGGTACTAATAACGCCAGAGGCTTTTCCCTTAGTAGATGTGGAAGCTAACTTTCGATGAGTACCGCAAGCTACAAGCAAAAGGGATAGCAAAAATATAGGTAGCTTTTTTAACATTTTTAATCTCCAGTAGTGAATCTCTCGGGATGTAGTCCCGTGAAATCTTTGTAATATTGTTTTATCTCAAGCATGTCCTTTTCAAAATCACCTGTTGGCATTAAAATCTTGTTACATTGTATCAAGCGGCGCTTGTAATCAAGACCATAGAGCATAATTGGCAATTTTGCTTTAAGGGCTATATAATAAAAACCACTTTTCCACTCAGGATTTAAGGATCTAGTTCCTTCGGGCGTGACACAAAGGTGAAAGATATCTTCCTCGGAAGCCCTTAGAGAAAGAAAATCAGTCATCCCCTCTTGCTCTGATCGTAGTATTGCAATGCCGCCCATTTTTCTTAAGATTGGTCCTAGAGGCCAAAAAAACCACTCCTTTTTCATAAGAAAGCAAATCTTTAGCTTCTCGGCTTTGGCGTACATCTGCCCAATAATAAAATCTTTATTACTCGTATGTGGAGCAAGGCAGATTACACATTTTTTAGGATGCTCAATGGTAACATCCTTTTTCCATCCAGACCATTTATAGATAAACCAGCGACAAAAATTCATTTTTCTTTTTTAGAAAACGTTTGTTTTCTAACCTTTACAAACCATAAAAATAGGTATAACAAAAAAGATTTCTAGCAAGGAAGATGCCCGAAACACTTTTTTCCCTTTTTTTAGGGACGAATAACCTATGCAAGTGTAGATTAGATATTTGCAATCTGATCTACAATCTCACTTACCTGAGCGTTAAATGTTTCTCTTAAGTCTTTATAATAAGCCTTATAGGATATACCTGGCTCGGGATGTGAAACTCGGCATGTATAGTTCTTATGAACCATAAGAATTGCCGAAAGTATAGCTTTTACATCCTCCTGATTTTTCTTCCCTGCATATAATGATGCCGCTACACATTCAGAGAAAAGATCGCTGCAAATGTAGTTAATCATTTTCTTTAAACTCTTCTTACTGGCCATCGTACTAATAGTTTTAGGTAGTTTCTAATTCTTTTTATTCTACAAAGATACAAGTTAAAATGAAAAAACCAATTTTTTTATCAATTAATTCTTGAACAAAAAAAATTATGGGTTAAGAAACATGATTTCTTTAAAAAAACACTATTTTTGCAGTATAGTAGAATTTTGATTTTCGAAAAATACCTTAAAAC
>JAJQAI010000083.1 GCA_021203915.1 Prevotella sp.
AATGTCAACTATGCAAAAGGCCAATTGATAAAGATAATATCTACTGTAAAGATTGTGGCGATATTATCTTTGATATGCAGAAATGGGCTGTCAATCATAATCATATATTGGATATTGAAAGAGATCATTCCCCAAAAGCGCCCATAAGGGATTTGGTTAAAACCAAAAAGGATGAGTTTGGCGTTCTTTATAGTCTTAATGGGAAACGCTTAGTGGAGTGTCCAAAAGATGTTGCTCTTAACTTAAAGGAGTATGCTATAAAAGAAGGTACTATAGAGATTATGCCAAGAGCCTTTTCTTTATGCTCTAATCTTGAGAGCGTAATAATTCCTGAGAGTGTTAGCCAAATCGGAATTTGCGCTTTCCCCAAAAGCATCAACATCAAATCTAAATCTCCCCATTTTAAGATAAAAAAAGGCTTATTAATTAAGGATACCAATGTGATTGCAGCAGTTGAGGCTTTAGATAGTTTTGTTATCCCCGAAAACATAACTTCAATTGGAAGTTTTGCATTTTACGCTCATAACCAGTTAACTAAGATAAAACTTCCAAAAAGCCTTATCACCATTGGTGATTGCACATTTTATGGCTCCGGTTTAGAGGAGATAAATTTCCCTCGTGGCTTAAAATCAATTGGAAATCTTTGCTTTGCAAAGTCTAAAAGTTTGATTAAAGCGAGTATTCCTAAAGGAGTAGAATTTGTAGGTACAGGAGCGTTTTTTAGGTGTGAGCGTCTTACGACGATAGAGTTTCCTCCCAACATTGGTCAAATCCCTTACTGCACTTGCGCTGGGTGTAAAAAGCTAGAATCAGTTTCCATTTCAAATGGATTGAAATCCATTGGTATGGATGCGTTTCTAGGCTGCAAGAGTTTAAATTATGTAGGTTGCCCTTCAAGCCTAAAATCAATTGAAGAATTTGCCTTTGAAGGTTGCGATAATCTAGAGACAATAATACTTCCTCATGGACTAAAGGAAATAGGTCTTTATGCTTTGGATTCCTGTCAAAATCTTTCTAGGATTTATGTGGACACTCGAGGAGTAAGTAACTTAGGTGCGGTGTATAGAAAATTTGAGTCTATTCTGATGTCAGATTTGTTTGATATCACTCATTTTTGAGGCTCAACTTTTTGTGTTTTTGCTAGGGGATTTTTAAGCTATAATATTCTTTCAAGCCAATAAATCTTATCTTCTTTGTTACCACCAAAGGAGTATTGACCTTTAACGCTTATGGTCTTCTTTTCTATTTTAACTTCTCCTGTTATCTTATCTATACTGCTTAATCTATAGTTTCCTGCTTGAATTTCAACATCTTTTGAAACTTTACCATGAGAGTATACAACATAACCCACATTTGGATTTCCTAAAACTTGACACTCGCTCTCTTCTTCGCTTGATAGTGGCATCATCTTAGCAACATCTTCAAGGAATTTTTCATCTCCAACATAAACATTAGGACATGATCCACCACCCATTAAAACGGCCCAACCATGTTTAGTATAGTCTTCTCCAAAGAAAGTGACAACTTTTTCTGGGTATAACCGACGATATTCGCATACAGCTTTGTAAGTTTCTGTAAATCCAACGTCTCCTATATCAATCTTTCTTTGGAATTGTCTTGGGGATAGATTTTTTCCGGCCTCAGGTGCATATAGACCATCAGTTTTGTAGTGCCAATAACGTATATCAATTATATCTACGACTTTTGATAGGGTACTGTCCGAAAGAATCTCATCTTGAGCATCCTTTGTACAACTTAGGGCAATCATTGGTCTATAGCCTGTCTGAGTCTCCCATTCTAAGATTGTTTCAAGCCAAAAACGTACGAAATGTGTAGGACCTGTAAACTCTTCACCGATAAGTTGCACTACGTTATCGTCATCCTTAAAGTTTTCTAGACACTGACGTATGTATTGCCTATGAAGTTGTCTTAAGGAATCGTCACTCTGGCTATAGAACTGTTCGGCCATAAAAATGCGCTTATCACCCATAAAAGGTACAGGCTCTGGGAAACTAGTTCCGTTAACATTGTTTACCGGTCGCCAAGGACAATCAACCCAATGCGCACCAGCTTCTAATATGTTATGCTGGAAGTAGTTTTCATGGAATAATAATAGTCCTTTTTTCTTTCCCTTTTTTACATACTCGCTAAGGCGTCCCCAATACCATTTATTGGGTTTGGTAAGGTCATAAAGGCTGAGGCCATCCCAAGCCTTACCATAGCCCGTACGGGCAAATGGTTGCTCATAGAATGGTGCCCACACATCACCATTAGCTCTTCTTACGCGTTCATGGTCTGTTCTTCTTAAATCATACCATAGACCGTAATTGTGATCAAGAAGACAATAATTGTTCTTATAAAGATATTGAACAACATCATCTATGCGGTCTGTTAAACCTACACCCTCACGACCTGGTACAAAGCGCGTAATAGCGGGTTTTGCACTTTTCTCTAAAAAGCTTTCTTTAACCCTACCATTCCACCAAGGTGGTTGATAACGATTGCCTATAACCAGTTTTTGGTTTATAGTAATGTGACCATTTATGATAGCAAAAACATTATTTATATCTTCCTCAACGGAGTCTTTCTTTAGTGTTATATCATCAATATTTTTTATTCCTCGACGTGAAACACTTGCAGAGTAGGGAATAGAGTTTATCCAAGATTCTAAGGTTAGTCTAGGTATGGTAAGGGATGCTTTTGCTAACTCTTGAGCAACATCTATATTAGGGCTAGTTGAGGCGTTCGTACTAAGTGGTAGAACGTGACCTTTTATGGTTTTACCACCTATGCGTTTTCTAAGTAAATAATAATATAGGCTACGAGGTATTATATGTACGTTACTTGCAGTCCACTCGCCATCACCTATTAGCATTCCCCAACAACCACTTGCGCTATTCCAATCATCATCATCTGGTGAATAACATTCAAGAGCAGAACCTGTACATTGCCAAAGCATACTATTAGAGGAGTTCCAGCCTGTTCCGAACATAAATTGTTCGAGGTTTTTAAGACGTAAATCACCTCCATCTATATCTACAATGTCAAACAGCAAGCCTGAGGCCCATGATCCAATACTTCCACTAAAGCCGTGACTATTGCTTGTCTCGCACTGTACAAAAGCGTTTGGCCCTGCAGCACAAAATCCAGCAACAAAATCATATTGACCATCTCTGGATATACAACGTTGTATTAGAGTTTGTTGCCCTCTTGTCTTAAATACAATACGTCGCCATCCGCCTATTTCCGATATTGGCTCGCTAGCAATACAATCTTGTACTGTTATTCTTGAACAACCTTTTTGGATATTTACCGCTGAGCCGGCTAAATGCGTAAAGTTGACTCTTCTTACCCAGGAGTCACGAGCGTTCTCCATCCATACACCATCCCAACAATGGTCTTCGTCACTTAAGTTTTTTGGATCATATTCCGATGAAATGGTAAGATTTTCAACGCCACACTCAGTTATTTCTCCAAGATTATGGCCGGGGATAATATAGCCACCACCATATTGTTTGTCTAAAGTAGTTGTTATTGGAGAGTCTATTAAAATACTACTGTCGTTGACGGCTGTAATCGTTCTATCCCATGTGATATCTATATCTCCAGGCTTCCATCCGGTAAAGTCAAGCCCACCTCCGAAATCATCACATTTAAGTGAATTAATCCATTTTTCTGTTGAGGGCCTTACAATTCTTATCCTCTCACCAACATTAAGTCCACTAATGGTTTCTGGGTGTAACATTATTGAGCCAGCAACAACTATTGAGTCTGCTACTTGGATAGTGTCACCTAAATGAAGATCTACACCTGTCTCTTATCCCCCTCTCCGAGCCCCCGAGACGTAGAGGCAGGGCGTATGCCGTCTTATGCTTGAAA
>JAJQAI010000230.1 GCA_021203915.1 Prevotella sp.
TACTATAACAGCTCCAATTGGAATCTCACCCTCAGACATAGCTACCCTGGCCTCAGCTAAAGCTTTTAACATAAAGGTTTCATCTTTTGAGTACTGCATAGGAATATTTTTATTATGGTGTCAAAAATAAAAAACTTTTCTTAACCCCACAAAAAAATGGATGCACAAATCCCCTATCCTTTCTTTAAGGAGTTTTAAAGAAAAAGTTTTAAATTTGCACTTAAGGGCATAATAGTGCTTAAAAGAAATGGAACTTATTAAGACGATATCTCTTAAAGAGGTAGACTCCACCAATCGATATCTAAGTGAGTACAAGGGATTGGAAGGAGAGCTTATGACCATAGTAACAGCAGATTATCAGACCTTAGGAAAAGGGCAAGGAAATGCTTCTTGGGAGAGCGAGAAAAAAAAGAATCTACTTTTTAGCATTAAACTTCGTCCTAAGAGAATCCCTATAGAAAGAGGATTTTCAATACTTCAGGCACACTCACTTGCCATATATGATGTACTAAAAGAGCTTATCAAAGATGTTACCATAAAATGGCCTAACGATATATATTATCGCTCTAAGAAAATAAGTGGAACTCTAACGGAAACAAAAATTAGCGGAAGAGAAATCTCTAGCTTTATTTTAGGTACGGGAGTAAATATTAATCAACGCTTATTCTTAAGTCAAGCGCCAAATCCCGTTTCCCTTTATCAAATTATAGGAAAGAGAACTTCCAGAAAAGCATTACTAAACAAAATAATCAAACGTTTATGCTCTTATTTAGAACTCTTAGAGGATGGGCAATTTGAAAGGATTGATAGTCTTTATTTTAATGCTCTTTTCCATCGTGATGGCATTTTCACTTATGAGGATAGTGGTGGGAGATTTAAAGCCGTCATCCAAGAAATAAAGCCTTCTGGTCACATTATACTAAAAAGAGAAAATGGTATATTAAGTGAGTACGAGTCAAAACAGGTTAAGTTCATAATTGAGGATTAATTTTTAAACATATAAACATATGGCAAAATACAAGAGAATACTGCTAAAGTTAAGCGGTGAAAGCCTAATGGGAGATCAGCATTTTGGTATAGATTCTAAGCGTCTTAATCAATATGCCGAGCAAATTAAGGAAATCTACGATCTAGGCGTAGAGATTGGCATTGTTATTGGTGGAGGAAATATCTTTCGAGGTCTAAGTGGAACGGGAAAAGGTTTTGATAGAGTTAAAGGAGATCAAATGGGTATGTGTGCCACAGTTATTAACTCTCTAGCTTTAAGTTCAGCTCTTGAAGCGCTTGGTGTTAAAACTAAAGTCTTAACGGCTATACGCATGGAGCCCATTGGAGAATTCTATTCAAAAAGCAAGGCTATTGAGGCATTAACTTTAGGATATGTCTGCATATTTAGCGCTGGAACTGGTTCTCCATACTTTACAACAGACACAGGAAGTTCCCTTCGAGGAATAGAAATCGAGGCCGATGTTATGCTCAAAGGAACACGCGTTGATGGTATTTATACTGCCGACCCGGAAAAAGATCCAAAAGCGACTAAATTCAGCGATATCACCTATGATGAAATCTACAATCGCGGCCTTAAAATAATGGATTTAACTGCTACGACCATGTGTAAGGAAAATAATCTTCCTATATATGTGTTTAACATGGACAAGGTAGGAAACTTAAAGAAGGTTATAGATGGCCAAGATATAGGAACCCTTGTTCATAATTAATTTTGATATTTTTAGGGCAAACCTAAAGGAAAATAATGGTGACCTTAAAAAAATTTTAAGTGGATTTAAAGCGGTTAAGCTATGAAAAAAAGATTAGTTATAATTATAGACCCTCAACTAGATTTTACTTCACCTAAAGGGAGTTTATATGTCCCGGGTGCGGGGGAAACAGTTGATAAAATCCGTTTTTATATTGAAGATAAAACTAAAAAAGCTAACCCCTATTTAACCACAATTTGTGTTACAATGGATTCTCATAGACCTGGGCATATCTCATTACCTCAATTTTGGGTTAATGAAAAGGGGGAACATCCCAATCCTTTCACTAGAATAACCCTAAAAGATGTTGAAAAAGGAAAATGGCGTAGTGTATTTAATAATGATTGGGCTATCAGCTACCTTGAGGCTTTAGAGAAAAAAGGTAAGAGTCATACTATATGGCCTGAGCACTGCATAATAGGGTCAACTTATTGGAAGGTTAACACAAAGATTTTCCCCAATAGTAAAAAAGGTGCTATAGCTTCTTATGCTATCCGTTATGTCTACAAAGGAGATAATCCACTAACTGAATTTTTTTCTGCCCTTAAGGCGGAAGTGGAAATAGAAGCATTCCCTGAAACCTCCATTAATAGAGAACTACTTGATTGGTGGAATACTTTTGATGAAGTGGTATTAGCAGGTTTTTGCGCTGACTATTGCGTTAAGGAAACCTTACGTGATATGGTAGATTACTGCCCAGAGCTAATGAAAAAACTTATTATCCAAAAGGATTTAATTGCCCCACTTAATAAGGATTTTGATTTTGAAGAGGATGAAGTTTATATAAAAGCAGTCGAGAAAGGAGCTAAGCTATGCATTACAAATCAATTTTAGATAACGACCTTTATAAATTCACAATGTCGGCAGCATATTTCTTGCTATATAAAAACGCAAGAGGCAGGTTCGAATTTACAGATAGAAATAAAAACGAATATTCAAAAGAGTTTCTTATACTTTTAGAAGATTTCTTAAAAGACTACTTATACCCAATAAAATTAAATAAGGAGGAAAAGCACTATCTTCGTTCTAAGGTACGCTATCTACCCACAAATTACATTGAATGGTTGGAGTATTTTCAATTTTCCCAGGATGCCATAAAAATATGGCTTGACCAAGAAAACCATCTACATGTTGTAGTGGAGGATTATATGTATAAGGCTACCCTTTACGAAGTACCACTACTTGCTGCCATTTCTGAATGTTACCACACGTATAAACGCCACGCATTTGATACAGCTGCATATGTTGATTTGACAAAGAATAAAGCCAAGTTTATAACGGATAATAATTTGACTTTTATGGAGTTTGGAACTCGTAGGAGATTTAGCTCTGAAATCCAAGATATTGTAGTTAAAACATTTTGCCAAGAAGCCCCAAAACAAATGAAGGGAACAAGCAACGTTTACCTAGCCAAAAAGTATAATTTATCTCCTATGGGCACTATGGCTCACGAATGGATACAATTCCATCAAGGCATATACGGCTTTAAAAGAGCTAACTATCTCGCTTTAGAAGATTGGTGTAAGGTTTATGATGGTGATTTGGGTATTGCCCTCACAGATACCTATACAACCTGGTCTTTCTTGAACACTTTCACCCTTAAGCACGCTAAACTCTTTGATGGTGTTAGAATTGATTCGGGTGATGAAAAGCAAATGCTTGATATGTTTATTGAGGCATATAAGAAAAAGCAAATAGACCCAAGAAGTAAGACTTTTGTACTGAGCAATGCTTTGGATTTTCCTAAGTATAAGATTTTTAAAAACTTATATTCGGATTACAACCTTATGGCGGGGATTGGGACAAACCTTACTTGTGATACTAAGTCCTTTGGTATTGACCCCTGTAATATTGTGATTAAATTAGCACAATGTCAATTTTCCGAAAATGACTATTGGGAAGATGTTATTAAGATTTCTGATGATGAGGATAAACGCTCTGGGAATGAGGAACTTTATAAAATTGCCGAAAGAGAGTTACACTTAAAAGACCAAAACAGTGGAACAAAATAATAGAACGCTAAAAAAAGAAATTCTTAAAAGTTTTAAGATGATTATAGGGTTTCTAGCCTCTAATGACCAATTCTAGGGTATCTAGCCTATAATGACCAATTATATGG
>JAJQAI010000252.1 GCA_021203915.1 Prevotella sp.
TTACATTGTTTTTTAGATTTAAAAAAAATACACATAAATGATTAACTATCAATGTGTATTGAGAGTCTCTTTCACTAAAAAGACACCAAAAAAAAATGGTTATTTTTAGGTATTGTGGGGTATTTTTCCACTTAATACCTTTGCAAAAAAGAAAAGAGAAAATTATTAACTTTAAAAAAGCATTTTATGGATACATTAAAAAAAATCGGAAAGTTTTTACCACTTCTAGCAATACTTTTTTGTTTGACTGCTTGTAGCGACGATGATGACGATAATACTCTTGCTTGGGAAAATATCGCAGGTACTTACTATGGGTATACTTCATCTACATTTGTTTACACTAGCGTTCCTATAGTTTATGAGAATGAGACGCTTATAGTTAAGGTAAATTCTGATGGAACAGTAGATATGGAGCTAGAGTCTACAATGTGGAATTCTAAGATAGAAAAAGCCACCGTTTCCTCTAGTGGTAATAACTATATTATAGAGGGTTCAGTAGTGGCTACTTTAGCTGACCATAGTGGTTCAGTTCAAGATTACAAAGGGGAAGCCAGCGCTATTATAAGTAAGGATAAAAGTGACGTTTCTCTTACTATTAGCCTTCCTGGGGTAATGGGTGGAACTATTATTACCTTCTTAAATACTACAGCTCCTACATCAAGTCTTATCCAAGGAAGCTATACTGGCACGATGAATATGAAGTTTGCCTACGGAGAACTTGAGTATGAAAATCAGACAATTAACATCACCTCTAATACGGATGATGCAATAAACATTTCCTATTCAAGTGAGGATGTTGGCTCAACTAATCTTACTGGAGTCTCTGTTTCAAGAGATGGCGATTATATTGTAATTGAGCAAACAGATGGTGAGTTTGATATGCCAACCCATTCAGGAGGCACCTCTACTTATCCATGTATAGTAAGTGGAAGGATATCCTCTGACCAAACTGAGTATACAATAGAGTTTGAACTTCCAGGAGTAATGGGTGGAACAACCCTAACCTTGAGTTCAGCTACAGAATAACATCCGTTTTTTTAAGTAAAAATGTTTGAAAAGATAAAAGTCGTTATGTTTATGATGGGAGCTCTTTTTATGCTCCCATCATGCGATGGCATATATGATGATCCAAATGATATGCCCCAAGAGCAGACCACTGATAATTCTTTTTCATACATTGATGCCACTAGTTACACCTCATGGATATACATTAACCTAGAGGATGGCTCTACTTACGCTCTTGAATATGATGATACGGTAAATATTCCAAAAAATTGGACTTTTGCCCTTCACCGTTATGATTGTAAGACAAATTCTGGAAAAGCTATAGAAACCGAATTTTCTTCTATTTCAGACTTTCTGTCAGCATTTGAAGATGGAAGCTATCATATACCCGAGGATTCAGCATTTAAGTGTGATACTATAGGAGAGATAATTATTGATCTGTCTCAGATGATGTCCAATATCGTTATTTATGCTGAAAGTGAGGTAAATAAAGAACTTTCTAAATGGCTTGATGTAGATATTTCAGTTATGCCACCTATATATACCCCATCTAACAAAGTATATCTACTAAAACTTGAGGATGGCTCTATGGCAGCCCTAAGGTTTACTGGTTTTTCAAATCCATTTTATTATGATACAAAGGGATATATTTCCTTTGACTATATCTACCCATTAGAGGCTGGAAGATGAAAAAGGTATGTATTTTTCTCTTGTGCTTTTTAAGCTTTTCACTTACGTCTATAGCCCAGGAGCACTTAGTTAAGGGACAAGTTCTTTCTAGTAGTGGAAACCCCTTACCCTATGCTTACATAGATATAGAGGGTAAGCCTTATGCTACGCAAGCAGATAAGGATGGTAATTTTCATCTTAATTTACCTAGTGGTAATTATACCCTTAAAGCTTCCATGCTTGGTTATACCCAGGAAGAAAAAAAGATAGATACTTCTTTAGCGAATGATATTACTCTAGTTCTTTCTGAGGATTTAATAAATCTTTCGGCCGTTACAATTACCGGAACAAAAACTCCACATAATCTTTCTAATAGTCCCGTTGTTACTCAAGTAATAACGCGTGATGATATTAAAAAGTTAGATGCAACTAACTTAAAAGATGTGCTTATCTCAGAGATTCCGGGACTTGAATTTTCGTTTTCTATGGATCAGCAGACCTCCCTTACATTCTCTGGTCTTGGAGGTATGGCCATTCTAGTACTCGTAGATGGAGAGCGTCTTGCAGGAGAAACTTTAGATAATACGGATTTCTTGCGTCTTAACATGGATGATGTAGAACGTATAGAAATTATTAAAGGGGCGGCTTCGGCTCTTTATGGGTCTAATTCTGTAGGTGCGGTAATAAATATTATTACTCGTAAAGCTGAAGAGCCTTGGTCAGTTAACCTAGGGACTCATTTTTCAGCTCATAATGAACAACGTCATGGCGGAAATGTGGGTTTTAATGTAGGAGATTTAATGAGCCTTACCACAATAGAGACTAATTGGATAGACTCTTATGATATAAAGGATAAAGTAGGTGATGGCATAACCAGAATTTATGGTAATCGTCAGTGGAACTTTAAGGAAAAACTCTCTTATAACATAAATGATAAGCATCTTATAACAGCACGCGCAGGGTACTACTTCCACCAAAGGGATTATTCGGATTATAAAAAAAATAGAGCTAGAGATTACTCTCTTTCAGCTCGTTGGCAAGGAGATTTTTCATCTAGAGATAAAATAGATGTTTCATATACTTTCGACCGTTATGATAAGAGTGATTTCTACCCTTCTATAAAAAAAGACTTTTTAGATTATAAGAATATTCAGAACTCTCTTCGTGCCCTTTATTCGCATCAATTTGATAATGATATTACATGGATTCTAGGGGGAGATGTTATGAGTGATTACCTTATGTCATACCAATTTGAAGACAACGGCTCTCATCGTCAATATACTGCAGATATTTTTTCACAAGGCGAGTGGAGGCTTGATAAACATTGGGACTTTATCTTGGGACTTAGAGCTGATTGGTTTTCAAAAAGCACATGGAATTTAAGTCCAAAGTTTTCCGTTATGTATACCTTGGACCACCTAAATATACGAGGTAGCTATTCAATGGGCTTTAGAGCTCCTACTCTTAAAGAGATGTACATGAACTTTGATATGGCAAGCATCTTTATGATATATGGCAATGATCAACTTACCGCTGAGCACAGTAATAGTTTTACGCTTTCAGCCGAATACGCTTTCAGCCGTTATTGCATCACAGCTACAGGCTACTACAACATTATGAATAACGAGATTACCACGCTTTGGGATCCAACACTTATTACATCTCTAAGCAAAGGTTCAATGGTTTATCAGAACATTAAAGGTAGAGACTTGCTAGGAGCTGATGTAACACTAATGGCTCGCTACCCCTGTGGTATTGGAGCTAAACTTTCTTATGCATACTTTCACGAGTTACCGCATAAGGATGAATTAAACTATTCCGATACACGCCCACACTCTCTTACCTTAAAAGTCGATTATCGTAAAACATTTCGTTCTTACGAGTTCGATGTTATGCTTACAGGAAGAGCCCTCTCAAGCGTCCACTATTACACCTATTCTAGCGATTATAGCACTCACGATATACCTACTTCTTCCCCAGCCTACTCAATTTGGAATCTATCTTTCTCAGAGCGTTTTTTTAGGGCCTTTAACCTAATACTTTCTTTGGACAATATATTTAATTATCGCTCTAAAATATTTGAGTATAACTCTCCTATTACTACGGGAACAACCTTTGGTGCTACTTTATCTATAGATGTAGAACAACTTTTCAAAAAAAGCAAATAAAAAACTTTTTTTTACGTATGATAACATAAACAT
>JAJQAI010000216.1 GCA_021203915.1 Prevotella sp.
TTTTATGTTCAAGGTTTTGATTCCCATTAAATTTACTATTCTATAATGAGATTTTCTCCATCGAATATAAGATAAGTAAATTGGGTAATCCAGTCACCGATAATTAAAAGACGAGTCTTACTTGAAAGTTCAACATCGAGCTGTATATGACGATGCCCATATATAAAATAATCTATGTTAGGATGATCCTTCATATATTTTTTTGTATAAAGAACAAGAGCTTCTTTATCTTCTCCTTGAAAAGGTAATTCTTTGCCATCTTCTCTTTTTAATCTACTATGTTTAGCCCACGTAAGGCCAAAGGCCATACCCCAGCGAGGATGCAAGGCGCTAAACATACGCTGACACCAGCGGTTATGGAAGATACTTCTTATAATGTGAAAACCTTTATCTTTATCTCCTAGTCCATCGCCGTGAGCAAGATAGAATAATTTCCCATGAATATCCACTGTGGTGGGTTTAGTATGTAGTATGACACCACATTCTTTTTCTAAATAGCCATATGTCCAAATATCATGATTACCAGTAAAGTAATGAACTTCAACCCCAAGGTCAGAAAGTTCTGATATCTTCCCTAAAAAACGTGTATATCCCTTTGGTACTACATATTTGTATTCATACCAAAAGTCAAACATATCCCCAAGTAGATATATGGCCTCTGCTTTATGTTTTATTTCATCTAGAAACCTAACTAGTCTACGTTCTTGAGTCCTTGCGTGCTTTATTGCTAAGGACCCTAAATGGGCATCTGATAGGATATATACGTTCTTTCTCATTTTTAACTACCTCTCACTTTTTTTGGGAAAAGCATTAAAACATTCCGAGTTCTAGTTTAGCCTCATCACTAAGCATCGTTTGGTCCCATGCTGGCTCAAAAACTAGATTCACCATTGCAGAGGTAACACCCTTAAGAGAATCAACCTTTTGTCTTACGTCTTCTAGGATAAAGTCTGCAGCAGGGCAAGTAGGGGCAGTATATGTCATATCTATATCTACTGAGGCATCATCCTTTACATCAATCTTATAGATAAGCCCTAAATCATAGATATTAACAGGGATTTCAGGATCGTATACTGTCTTTAGTACATCTACAATACGCTGCTCTAGGCTACTTTTTTCCTCTTGTGTCATAATCCTATAAATCTTTTTTTGTTAAATACAAAAATAAGGAAAACTGCTGAGAAAACGCAAACTTTTACTTATAGAAAGTTTCGTTAAAGGCGCTAAATTCTTTTTCTTTTTTGATACATCTTTTCCAAGAAGCTTGAAGGAATCCCAGGCCATAGCCAAAAAGAGAAATAAAGGATGCCAAAATACTCAGTAGCCCAACCTTAAGGCTTTTGTTTAAGACCCAAGAACTTATTAGTATGGCTAGGGCATAAAGAAGGATTGGGATCCAAGGAAGCACGCAAAGAAGATACCATTTTTTGGGGTCATCATAAGCCATTAAAATGCGTCCTACGGCTGATATTAAGATAAGGCAAATAACCCCAAGGGTAAATACTGCGGGAAGAAGGTGGACTATTTTTAATGACTCGGGGTATTTCTTATATAAATTTATTCTAGCTATACCGCTATTAAATACCTGACGGAAAAATTTTCTAAAATCAGTTCTTCTTTTATGCCATACCCAAGCCTCGGGAAATAGTCTACAGTGTAATGATGCCTTAAAAATACGTATACTTAAATCTATATCCTCACCAAAGCGCATAGAAGAAAATCCTTTCAAGTCTTTAAACGAGGAGCTTTTTATTCCCATATTAAAGGATCTTGGATAGAATTTGTCTAGTTTCTTTTTTCCACCTCTTATTCCACCTGTGGTAAGGAAACTAGTCATACTAAAACTTATAGCCTTTTGAACGGGAGTAAAACTTTCATGGGCTCTATCCGGACCACCAAAAGCATCCGCTTCCTTAAAGTTTAACTCTTTTTCTATAGCCTCAAGATAGCCTTCTGGAAGAACAACATCAGAGTCTAGAAATATTAGATACTCACCTAAAGAAAATTTAGCCCCATAGTTGCGAGTCTCACCCGGTCCAGAATTGGTCTTAAAAAAATAGTGTAAGTCTAAGCTATCGATATATTTTTGACATACATCCTTACACTTTAGAGAGCTTCCATCTTCAACTATTATAACCTCAAAGTCTTTAACTTTTTGCAAAGTGAGACTTTCAAGGAGTTCTTTAACCTCATCGGGACGATTAAAGACGGGAACTATAAAGGAAAATTTCATCTAATTTAAAGCTTTGAAAAAAACAATTAAGGGAGCTGAAAGCGTTTTTCTTTCAACTCCCCTAACTCTTCCATAGGATTTTACTCCTTTACGCGATTGATATAACTTCCATCGCGTGTATCTACTTGGATGAGATCACCCTCGTTGATAAATAGGGGAACCCTAATTTTTGCACCAGTTTCTAACTCTGCTGGCTTAGTGGAGTTAGTTGCTGTGTCACCCTTCACGCCAGGTTCACTATGTGTAACGCGAAGGTTCGTCTTTACAGGCATTTCTGCATAAAGTACGGTTCCGTCAGTAGTATCTGTTACTACTTCAACGATATCGCTTTCTTTCATGTATTCCCCACCCATAACTAAGTCTGCGGCAATAGGGACTTGCTCGTAGGTTTCTTGATTCATAAAAATCTTCCCCGAGGTGTCCTCATAAAGATACTGATACGGACGTCGCTCAATGCGAACGTCTTCCAACTTAAACCCCACTAAGAATGTGCGGTCTAGTACCCTGCCGTCAACCACGTTCTTCAACTTTGTACGCATTACAGTGTTGCCTTTACCTGGCTTGACGTGCTGAAAGTCTATGCACACCCATAATTGACTATCCATACGGATGCACGTTCCTTTTTTGATGTCTCCTGCACTGATCATGTTGATTGTATTTAGTTATTTAACTTTCTTATCCATATACTAAAAGAAACCTTTTTTCAATGGATAAAATTTTTTTTAATCGCCACATCTGGATGATTCGACTTAAAGTCGCTTGACTTTCTTCGGTCTGCAAAGTTAATCTTTTTCTTCAAATAAACAAGTCTATAGATATGTTTTTGAAAAAACATTTTCCAAGGTCTTCTTTTTAAAATCTTGAATATTTTTTTGTCTCGGGGCTAAAAACTATGGAATTCTTGGTTTTTTGAAAAGAAATATGTACTTTTGCACCCTTGGAAAAAATAATAAAAAACTATAGATATGAAAAGGACATTTCAGCCACATAATAGAAGAAGGGTCAACAAGCATGGCTTCCGCGAGAGAATGGCTACGAAGAATGGTCGGAGAGTATTGGCAGCTCGCAGAGCAAAGGGCCGTAAGAGACTAACAGTCTCAGACGAACATCACGGGAAATAACAATCGCCTTCTTATGGCGGAATTTCTATAAGAAGCAGAAAGAAGTAAATCACGTGTTTTGCTTCTTCCTGCTTTTTTTATAACTTTGCATGAAAATCTGGTGATATAATGAAGATAGTAGAATTCTTCAAAAAAATCTTTAGCTTTGGACTTTGGATTAATTTACTAGCCATGGTACTAGTAATTATCGTGCTGTGTTTGGGTGTTAAATATGGCATTGATGTATATACTAACCATGGTGTAACAGTAGAGGTACCAGACATAAGGCAAAAGCAGTTCTCTGATGCTAGACACCTTGTTCATGCTCAAGATTTAAAGATTGTTGTTACAGATACAGGCTATGTTAAGACTTTACCTGCTGATTGTATCTTAGAGCAGTCACCAGAGGCTGGACGTATAGTTAAGCCTCATCGTACAGTTTTCGTCGTTATAAATGCTTCACACTCACCGATGCTCACCATACATGATATAATTGATAAATGTTCATATAGAGAGGCGCAGGCAAAACTCCTAGCAA
>JAJQAI010000135.1 GCA_021203915.1 Prevotella sp.
ACGTTGAAATAGGTACTTCAGATGCTGATAGCTCTATAAATGATGAGAAGAAAGAAACATCTAAGCAAAAAGATAATAATTTAGGTGAGGAAACACTTGATTCTTCTAAAGACTCTCAAGAAGAAAAAATAGAAATAGACCCTCTTGAAGAAGCTAAAAAGAATCTTGAGACATTAAATGATAAGTACCTTCGTTTAGCTGCCGAGTTTGATAACTATCGCAAACGCACAATAAAGGAGAAAGCCGAGTTAATTCTCAATGGTTCAAAACGTGCTATTCAAGCCATATTACCAATTATAGATGATATGGAGCGTGCCCTAGCCATAACTGATAAAACCTCTGAGGAAGCTTCACTTAAAGAAGGACTAAAGCTTATACATCAAAAGATGATTAAATCTTTAGAGGGTCTAGGCGTAAGTGAAATAGACACTATAGATGCAGATTTTAATACTGACTTCCATGAGGCTATAGCTATGGTTCCTGGTGTTGAAGATGAGAAGAAAGGGAAAGTCCTAGATTGTGTTCAAAAGGGCTATAAGCTTAATGAGGATGTAATTAGGCATGCAAAAGTGGCCGTGGGACAATAAAAGCTAGAATACAATGGCAAAAAGAGACTATTACGAGGTTCTTGGCGTTGATAAAAACGCTTCTGAAGACGATATAAAGAAAGCCTATAGAAAAATCGCTATAAAATATCACCCAGATAAAAATCCAGGTGATAAGACTGCTGAGGAAAAATTCAAAGAGGCTGCCGAGGCTTATGACGTTTTACATGACGAAAAAAAACGTCAGCAATATGACCAATTTGGATTTAATGCCCCTGGTGGTGGCTTTGGTGGTTTTGGTGGCTTTGAGAATGTCAGCGTGGATGATATATTCTCGATGTTTGGTGATGTCTTTGGCGGTGGCTTCGGTTCAGGCTTTGGTGGCTTTGGCTCGGGTTCTACGCGCAGAGGCTCAACTCAAGTTCGTGGCTCAGATCTTCGCCTTAAGGTTAGGCTAACCTTAGAGGAAATCTCAACGGGTGTAACAAAGAAATTTAAAGTAAAGCGTGACGTTCCTTGTAGTGAATGTCATGGAAGTGGTGCTGCTCATGGAAGTGGAAAGCAGACTTGTCCTACTTGTAAGGGTCAGGGTGTGGTAACACGTACTGCAAAGAGTATCTTTGGTGTGATGCAAACTCAGAGCGTTTGTCCAACATGTGGTGGAGAAGGTTCTGTGATAAAAGATAAGTGTCCAAGGTGTCAAGGTCAGGGAGTTGTTAAAGGTGAGGAAGTTGTAGAGGTAAAAATCCCTGCTGGCGTTGCAGAAGGTATGATAGTTAATGTGCCTGGAAAAGGTAACTCAGGCCGTCGCGGTGGTCCTGC
The DNA here is from genome assembly GCA_021203915.1 of Prevotella sp. Lineage (GTDB taxonomy): Bacteria > Bacteroidota > Bacteroidia > Bacteroidales > Bacteroidaceae > Prevotella. The sequence continues at coordinate 1,368 of JAJQAI010000135.1, forward strand.
GGGTAATATACAGGTTTTAATTGAAGAAGAACCCAGCAATACCTTTATTAGAGATGAGGATGATGTTATATATAATCTTCTTTTAGATTTTCCTACTGCTGCACTTGGAGGAAGTGCTGAAATCCCTATGGTTGACGGCTCTAAGGTAAGGATAAAAATAGAGGCAGGAACTCAGCCAGGAAAAGCTCTTCGTTTGCGTGGTAAAGGCTTGCCACATGTTCAAGGCTATGGTAGAGTAGGTGATATGGTGGTTAATATTAGCGTGTACGTCCCCAAAACACTTAGCTCGGAAGAAAAGAAAGCTTTGGAAGCCTTCCAAGGAAGCGAACACTTCCAAGGTGATGCTGCAACAAAAAGAAGTATTTTCCAAAAATTTAGAAATTATTTCTAGCCTTAGTCCTTAAATTAAGAAGAAAAGTGACATATAAAGAGGCTCAAGAGTACATCGAGGCAAGCATCCCGATGTTTCATGATGTTGGAGCTAAGGCTTATAAGGAAGGCTTGGGCGACATCTTAGAGCTAGATTCTCATTTAGCTCACCCCCATCTTAAATATAAAACTATTCATGTGGCAGGAACTAACGGTAAAGGTTCTACCTGCTCGATGTTGTCATCCATACTTCAAGCCTCTGGATATAGGGTGGGGCTATTTACTTCTCCACACATTAAAGATTTTCGTGAACGAATAAGGGTTAACTCTCAAGTTATCAGCAAGAAATTTATTTCTTGCTTTATTGAAAAAGAGCGAAAATTTATAGATTCTATTCACCCTAGTTTCTTTGAGCTTACAACGGCTTTAGCATTTGAATATTTTGCTTATAAAAAAGTTGATATAGCTATTATTGAAGTTGGTCTTGGTGGAAGGCTAGACTCTACTAATATTATTACCCCAATACTTTCTATAATTACAAATATTAGTTTAGACCATACCCAATTTTTAGGTAAAACCTTAGAGGAAATAGCCCGTGAAAAAGCAGGTATAATTAAGCCAAATGTACCCGTATTAGTTGGTGAAACGCAAACGGAAACTAAAGATGTTTTTCTTTCTAAGGCTAAAGAGTTTTCTTCTCCCATATTTTTTGCTCAAAAACGAAGCGAGGCTGGAGATTTTAAAATTTTGCCTCAAGGTGGATTGAGTTTTAAAAGCCCTAGTTTTGGTCCCTTAGAAACCGACCTAGGTGGGCTATATCAGGAAAAAAACTTAAACACTGTACTTTCAGCTGTAAAAATACTTCAAACCTTAGGGCTAAAGATTTCTAAAGAGCATATAAATGATGGTCTAAAGGATGTTGCTAAAACTGTTGGGTTTATGGGAAGATGGCAAAAAATAAGCTCTTTTCCAACTGTAGTATGTGATACGGGTCATAACCCTGGCGGTTGGCAATATATTGTAAAGCAACTTGAGGCTCAGCCTCAAAAAAATCTTAGAATTGTTTTTGGTATGGTAAGTGATAAGGATTATAGTTTAGTAATGAGGATGCTACCCAAAAAAGCTATATACTATTTTGCTAAATCTTCTTCTAAACGTTCTATCTCAGAGGACACACTTCAAAATCTAGCAAAATCCCTAGGACTTACCTCTTATAGCTTTTCATCGGTAAAAAAAGCTTACCTTAGGGCAAAAAAAGATGCCCAAAGGGATGACTTTATATTTGTTGGTGGAAGTACTTTTATAGTAGCAGATTTTATGATGAATTGTGTTTAATTGTTTTTAACAAATAGGGCTTAAGACTTTGTTTTGCTTTCTCAGATTTTTTTGCTTATTTTGCAAAAAGACTTTAATTTTAATCTCATACTATGGATCAAATAGAGACACAAAATCTAAGTGGTTTGAAAAGATCTGATTTTCAAACCACGATTCAAGGCAAGGAAACAGACCTTTATGTTTTAAGAAACCATCAAGGCTTAGAGGTTGATATCACAAATTTTGGTGGAGCAATAGTAGCGATTATGGCCCCAGATAAAAATGGAAACCTTGCCAACGTCATCCAAGGACACGATAATATTCAAGACGTAATAAATAGTCCTGAACCTTACCTTTCTCGACTTATTGGTCGCTATGGCAATAGAATATGCAAAGGAAAATTTCAACTCAATGGTAAGGAATATCAACTTCCTATAAACAATGGTCCAAACTCTTTACATGGGGGCGTAAAAGGCTTTAACGCTCGTATTTGGGATGCCCTTATGATGAATGAGAATACCCTTATTTTAAACTATGTCTCCTCATATGGAGAGGAAGGATACTCCGGTGAAGTTAAAGTCACTGTGGCTTATACCTTTAACGATGAGAATGAACTCATTATCGACTATATGGCCTCTACCAACAAAAAGACTATAATTAACTTAACTTCTCATGGCTACTTTAGTCTTTCAGGAATTGGAAACCCAACTAAGACGATTGATAATCTAATTTGTCAGATTAATGCTGACTATTACCTTCCAATTGATGAAAACTCAATTCCAACAGGGG
>JAJQAI010000226.1 GCA_021203915.1 Prevotella sp.
GTGAAAGGTACTCATAATTATTATCAGTTAACTGTTAATAATCACTAGTAATATCCCTCTCTGCACTAGCATTCTGGAGGTAAACAAACTTTACACCACTTGTTTTCTCTTTAAACGTGTCTTCTAACTGATCTGCTATAGGTACATCTGTAGGATCATTAGGATCTGGAAGTTGCACACCCCCTTGAAAAATGAATAATCCAGCAGGTATATTACCTGTTTCAAGCTTGTTATAATTAAGACTATCAATAGCATTAATGATAAAGATCTCTCTGTAACAACTAGTCCATGCAGGTAAGTCGTAGAAATCATTTTCATTACAACCACCTATCCAGATACATTCACCTTCACTATCATCTTCAAAGCCCCATTTATCTAAGAGGCGGTAATCATAATTACTAATTCTTAGTAGTGTTGTATGACCGTTTATTGTTTGTTCTGCATAGAAAAAGAGGTATTCCTCCCCCGTAATAGGGCTGACCTCTGTTTCAATTTTTACTCTAAGAGTATGAGCAGGTATCTGCTGAAATCTTAGCCCGTCATCATCATTAACAATTTCTAATGCACTAAACCCATAAACAAAGTATTCTATACCTGCTAAGTATAATTGCCAACTTTGACTATCTGTATTCCAAATCTCATCAATTCTAGAAGTATCCTCTTCTGGATCTGATAGACTATAATTGTTTAAAAGTATATCCTGGCTGTAGCATTGAACTATCTTTCTAAGAACACTACAGTTATGATAAACATAACGTGCTGTCTCTCTAGGTACAAGAGGGTCAACATAGGTATTATCAAGTGATGCAGTTTTACGTGTCTGATTAGCACCCTGTCTTAGAGTGTACTCTTCAAACTCTTCTTTGAACCGTTTAATCTGATCATCAATGTAAATATCTTCTTTTACCATGCTTTTGTTACACACTCCGTATTACTTTACTTCTTGTTTACAACGCCTAACTTCTGACTATAAGCCTCAATATTCACTTGACTAGATAAAAAATTAAAACCAATACTAAGACTATCAACAATATCTGGTGATGGATAACGCTTTAACTCAAGCTTAATAGGTGTAAGATACATTAACTGATTAATCAACGTATTCTTATTAGGTAAATCCTTATTAATACGTACACGTTTCTCTCTGATCATAGACGCAAACGGTACAGCCCTGTCAAACTTACTTTTACCACCTGTTCCCCTAAGAGTAACATTAAATGGTAACGGATGCTGTGTACGTAAAGGTCTTAGAACAGATTCAAAGTGTGCTAGTGCATAAGTACTACTACTACCACCTTCTTGTTCAAATACCACGTTATAAAGAGAATGTTTATCTAACTGTCTAGAAACAAATGTTTTAAGAGGCTCTTCAATCAAGTGGTGACTAACCAGTTTGTTATCATCAATGATAATTTCACCATTTTTCATAACCATAATATGAGACATGCTGGTATTATCATCACCTTCACCAGCAAGATCAACAGCTACAATACTATAAACCACGTCATCATAACTATAATCACTGATCTCTGCATTCATAAACTCTTCTCTACTGATTAATAAACCCTCATCTGCAACAAAATTCCAGTCTCCATAACGCATAAACGCTTGTTGCAACGGACTCATCTGTGAAAGCTGTTTATCGTACTGTTCACGTGGTACAAACTTATTCATCATTAGATTAAGCCTGTAATGTTTATGAGGGCTGTCTTCGTTGATATAATTACGTTTAAGCCAGTCAACACCCGCTCCAAAGCTTGGGTTACTAACATGAGTAATCTGCAATGGTATATTATCATAACCATGAGGACTACGTAGACTTCTAGGTAAAAAGTCTAAAACTTCCTCATCAAGTTCACTACTTTCAATAGTGTATATTCTATGATAACTACTTCCTCTAAGTTTATCCATACTCAATTTACTATCACATGAACCATAGTAAATTCTTGCTCCACTATGAGCCTCAAAGTACATCTGTGTATGGTTATGTTTACAACTATAATCACCAAGTCTTTCTGGATCACAAAGCCATCGTTCTAGTTTACTGATAACCTCTCCTTCAGCTTTAATTTCTCTAAGAGTATTACGAAGTAAAAGACAGGTATAATTTTCATACATCAAATACCTACAACAGTCAATAGCCACAAACTGGCTTTTACCACTGTAAGCACCCCCGCTTATCAGTCTACTATCTGGATATTTAACGTCGCACTCATCCATCATGATCAATGCTTGTTCATAGTATGGCTTAGTATCCTCTGGGATGTAAGGATTACGTAACACCTCAGACTTATATATCTCTTGTTTAGTCTTGTTAAGGTGTGCTTTAACGTCCTTATAGTCTACTAGCAATATACCACCACAACAGCAGATATTATTATAAGTTATTCTTTATCTTCTTGTTGACTACTTACTTCTTTTTCTGCACTACCAGTTGATAATAACTGATTTAACTCTTTAGTAAGCTCTTTATCAGTCTGATACTCATGTATCACTCTCATTTCTTTATTATCATTTTCTGGTTGTATAATGTCTGGTTTACCACAAATCAAGTGGTAAGTATGAACGTGTTTCTCCATAGCCCTTTCATGGTTTAACAATGCTTGTCCTACTGTAATCGGACTATAACAGTTCTCTGATTCTTGTCTAGCTTTTAATTTTTCAAGATTTTCTCTGATCTGCTTATTAGCCTCATATTCTATCTGGATAGCTTCTTGTTGTAATCTCATGAAGTGTTCATTATTAATCTTAGCATATTCCTTGTTAATATGACTGTTATAAGCATCTATACGTTTCCGCCATTTCCATGTCCTAGCAATCTTGTTCAGACGGTTTTCTGATACTCCAACGTTCTGGGCAGTTTTTGCGATTGTTCTAGGTAGTTGACTATGTAAGTGTGTTAGAAAGTACTGATAATTCTTATGCGTCTCTCTAGGTTGTCGATCCCATAATTTACGATCATCGTCTTCATCGGCTGTCAAAAGTATTACACCTCCATGAAAGTTATTAGTTTATTCTGAGTGTTCCAGTACCTTCTCCATCTAAGTACTTATCTGTACCTTTATAATCTGCATGGATAGTATACTCTTTTGACTCAGTAGTTACAGTTATGATACCAGATAGGTCTGCTTTACCATCTTTCACTTCAATAGTACCTGTAAGCCCCTCCTTAAAATCAGCAAAGAAATCAGCAATACTATAAGCACTAAACCAACAACTTTCTGGTGTTATAATTGTATCATCAGATATTTCAACGTTTGTCCAGTTAGACTCATCCATAAAAAGGGAGTAAGGTATACCACCAGAATAATTTGTTAAAGACCCAGTTGATGATGAGAGATTAATAGTAAATGTAACCTCACTTAACTCACAGGAAAAACTATTTTTAGCTGTTATAAAACCATCCTCAATTGGGTAAATAAGGAATGCTTTAGATTCAAATATTTCTAATTTTAAATGCAAATCATTTAAAGAAGTAAGAGGAGTACCATTATCTGCAACAGAACTCATCGCAGCTTGTAAATAAAATGGAATAATAGAATTCATGTTAAGACGCCTTAACCCAATAACAAGGTAACTCCCATCTAAATGATAGTCAAATTCTAGTTTCAAACTAGGATCTAAACCAAGGTATTGGTTAACATTTTTTAAAAGAAAAATAGCATTTGAGGATGGGTTAGAAATTGTTATTGAATCATCATCTGATGTTAAATTAGACTGATCATCATAGTTAGGAAGATGAGTAAAATCAAGAGGTAACATGTCACCCGTAATATTAGTAAAAGTTGCATTTGACTTACCACCAGAAGTATAAGATTCAGTGGATATATAAAAG
>JAJQAI010000305.1 GCA_021203915.1 Prevotella sp.
GACGGAAAGTGTGTAAGACTTTCCCGTGGGGATTACTCAACCAAAAAGGTGTATGGTGACCCACTTGCTCAAGCCCTTGAGTTTGAAAGAATTGGTTTTCGCCGTCTTCATATAGTTGATTTAGATGGAGCCAAAAAAGGTGAGATTGTCAATATAAGAACTTTGGAAGCAATCGCACAAGCCACAAATTTAAAAATAGACTTTGGTGGTGGAATTCGTACTTCATCGGATTTAAAAGACGCCTTTAATGCGGGTGCTCAAGCGGTTACAATAGGAAGTCTTGCTGTTAAAACCCCAGAGGTTTATCTTTCATGGCTCGAGGAGTATGGAGCAGATCACCTAATACTTGGGGCAGATACACGTTGTGGGAAAATTAGCATAAACGGTTGGGAAAAAGATAGCTCAATAGACGTTTTTGATTTTCTTGATTATCATCTTTCGAAGGGCACTAAAAATGTTCTTTGCACTGATATAAGCCGAGACGGAATGATGATGGGGCCATCGATAGAACTTTACTCTAAAATAATGAGCCTATATCCCAACTGCTATTTAATAGCAAGTGGAGGTGTAAGAACAATTCAAGATATTATATCTCTTGAAATGGCTAATATTCCTGCCGTTGTGTTTGGAAAAGCCATTTATGAGGGTACTATAAATTTAGAAGAACTTCTTTCTGTATGTTAGCTAAAAGGATTATACCATGCCTAGATGTTAAGAATGGCGAAACAGTTAAAGGTACTTGTTTTGTCAATCTTCGTTCTGCCGGTGATCCCGTAGAGCTAGGTAAACGCTATGCCCAAGAAGGTGCTGATGAACTTGTCTTCCTTGATATTACAGCATCCTTTGAGGGGCGTAAGACTTTTGCCTCAGTTGTTGAGCGTGTAGCTCAAAGGCTTAATATTCCCTTTACCGTTGGTGGAGGAATAAATGAAATTTCAGATGTAGAATTTCTTCTTTCTAAAGGTGCTGATAAAGTAAGTGTAAATAGCGCTGCGATAAAAAATCCTAAACTAATCGATGAGATATCACGTAGATTTGGCTCTCAAGTATGCGTTGTAGCAATTGATGCTAAACAAGAGCAGACAGGCAATTGGCAATGCTACGTTAATGGAGGAAGAGTCCCCGTGGGTCTTGATCTTTTTTCTTGGGCTAAAGAAGTAGAATCTCGTGGTGCTGGTGAAATTCTTTTTACATCTATGAACCATGATGGAGTAAAGTCTGGCTTTGCAAACGAAGCTCTTGCACGTTTAGCCACGGAATTAAACATCCCTGTAATAGCCTCTGGGGGAGCAGGAAAAATGGAAGACTTTAAAGATGCATTTACCTTAGGTCATGCCGATGCGGCACTAGCAGCAAGTGTATTTCATTTTGGAGAAATCTCAATACCCCATCTTAAGCAGTATTTAAAACAAGAAAATATAGTAGTTAGAATATGACAATAGATTTTCAAAAATCCGGAGGATTAGTTCCTGCGATAATTCAGGACGCCCAGACCCTTAGAGTTCTAATGCTTGGTTATATGAACCAAGAGGCTTTAAAGAAAACTTGGGAAACTAAGAAAGTAACATTTTTCTCTCGCTCTAGAAATACTCTTTGGACTAAGGGAGAAACAAGTGGTAATTACTTGAATCTTGTTGATATTAAGGTTGATTGCGATAATGACACCCTCCTTATTAAAGTTAATCCTGAAGGTCCTACATGCCATACGGGTGCGGATACCTGTTGGAATGAAAAGAATGAGAAGGATCCCCTACTCTTTCTTAAAGAACTTCAAGATTTTATTGAAAAAAGATATAAAGAAATGCCCGATGGTTCTTACACAACTTCCCTATTTAAGGACGGGCTAAATCGTATGGCCCAAAAAGTTGGTGAAGAAGCCTTAGAACTTGTAATTGAGGCAACAAATGGCACAAACGAGCGCCTTATATATGAAGGTAGCGACATGCTATATCACCTTATAGTACTGCTTACTAGTAAGGGCTTGCGTATAGAGGATATGGCAAAAGAGCTCGAAGAGCGTCATAAGCCTAATTGGAAAAAGCACTAATCTTTTCTATAGCACCCCTTTACTTGAGGGAAGCACTTGGTGCTCTACATCACGTCTTACAGCCATCTTTATAGCTTTAGCCGTAGCTTTAAAGATTCCTTCAATCTTGTGGTGAGCATTATGTCCTCTAGCCTTAATGTTGATATTCATTTTGGCACTATCGCTTAGGCTCTTAAAAAAGTGCTCTATCATCTCTGTTGGGACATCCCCAACTTTTTCTCTTTGGAATTTAACATCCCAAACAAGCCATGGTCTTCCACCAAAGTCAAGTGCTACCTGACAAAGACAATCATCCATAGGTAAGGTATACCCATAACGTTCTATTGCCCTTTTATCTCCCAAAGCTTTAAGAAGAGCTTCACCAAGAGCTATACCAACGTCCTCAATTGTATGATGAGAATCTACTTTTAAGTCTCCTTTACACTTTATACTTAAGTCAATATTGCCATGATGAGCAATCTGCGAAAGCATATGATCAAAAAAGCCAAGTCCTGTATCAATAAGAGAATTCCCCTGGCCGTCTAAGTCAAGTTCTATAGAAATATCTGTTTCTAAAGTCTTACGTTTTACTTTAGCCTTTCGTGCTCCTTTAATGGATAAGACCTGCTTAACATTATCCCAATCAGGGAAAAGATATTGACATCCAAGATTTTTTGCAAGGAGTTTGTCGGACTCCCTATCACCAATTACATAGCTTGAAGAAAGGTCATATTCTTTTTCGTTAAGATATTCCTTTAGCATTCCAATGCCTGGTTTACGCATTGGGGAATTATCTTTCTTAAAACTTCTATCAATGTGAATTGCATCAAAGGTTATCCCTTCGCTTTTAAGAACATCAAGCATTAGATTTTGTATAGGCCAAAAATCTTCTTCCCGGAAAGAAGCTGTTCCTAGTCCATCTTGATTACTAACCATAACAAGCATAAAATTTGTATGCTTTTTGATATAGCTAAGAGTAGATATAGCTTTATCGACGAAAGAAAACTTCTCAAATGAGTCAATCTGCTCATCTTGAGGTTCTTTTAAAATGGTGCCATCCCTATCAATAAAAAGTACTTTTTTCATCCTTTAAAGTTTTTAAGTGCCTCAAGGAGAGCATCGTTTTCCTCAGCGGTTCCAATTGTAATACGAAGTGAAGATTGGCAAAGTTCCACCCTTGAGCGGTCACGAACTACTATACCCTCTTTAATGAGGTAGTTATATGTTTTCTTTGCATCCAAAACTTTTGCTAAAAAGAAATTAGCATCCGTTGGAAACACCTTTTGACAAATAGGAAGAAGGGAAAAAGCCTTGATAACTCTTGAGCGCTCGAAAAGTATTTTTTCTACCCAAGCATTTACTTTTTCCTTATTGCTAAGAATTTCAAAAGCCTTTTCTTGGGTTGGAAGTCCTATGTTATATGGGTATTTAACTTTATTCATTAAAAGGATAATATCAACGTTAGAAAATGCCATACCTAAACGAATAGAAGCTGAAGCCCAAGCTTTACTTAAAGTGTTAAGAACGATAAGGTTAGGATAATCATCTATTTTAAATCTATAGGATGCTTGAGAAGAGAAATCACTATAAGCCTCATCAAGGACAACTATGCCAGAAAAGTTTTCTAATATTTTGTTTATCTCTTTATGCTTAATAGAATTTCCCGTTGGATTATTGGGTGAACAAATAAAGATAACCTTAGTTTTTGAATCAACCTTAGAAAGCATTTTATCTGCCTTTAGGCTATAGTCTTCTTCCAAATTTACTTTTCTATATTCTATATCATTGATGTTAGAT
>JAJQAI010000295.1 GCA_021203915.1 Prevotella sp.
CTTTAATTTTTAGCTTGTAAAAAACCGAGTATGAAATATTTATCACTTTTATTTATTTCTTTTGCAGTATTTGCTTTAACTAGTTGTTTGCCACCATTTCAACCTGTAACTGTTCCAGAGCACAAGGTAGAGCATCATGAGGAACCACCTCGTCCGGAATATCATCACGAGGAGCCACCTCCACCACCAGAATATCATCATGAGGAGCCACCTCGTCCGGAATATCATCACGATGCACCAACTCGTGCAGAGGATGTTCCTAGAATTGTCTCTGGTCATGAGGAGGAGCATTCCCATGAACCTGAGCCACCAAGGTAATAAAATTAGCATATACTAGCATTTCTCTTTTAGAGTGCTATCATTATACACCTATTATGGTCTAAGGATATAATAATATCCTCGGACCATTTTCTTTAGGTGAAGATTTTTAAACACTCGCGTGGGGATTAAACATTAAAAAAGGAAGGCTAAATTTTTAATTTCGATATCTTGGCAAAATGTAGTTCCAAGTTTTTTCTTTACGTGTCTTTAAAGCTTCTAAAGAGATATTCTACACATAAGAAAAGAAGCATTTTAAAAAAAACATGCTATCTTTGCCAAGGGCCATAATTTATTCAACTAAATAATATGTTGAGAATTTTATCGGCTTTGGGTGAATTTCTTTTTTCATGGTGAATTTCTTTTTTTTCATGGTTAGGCAGAGCATAAAAATAGTATTATACATTGTTACCACACTTGCATTGCTAGGATGCTCGGCCTCCAAGTTTATTCCTGAAGGCAAATATATGCTTGATGAAGCACGTATCCACTCAGACAATAAAGACGTCCACCCAGACCAACTCTCTCCTTATATTCGTCAAACTGGAAATTCCAAATGGTTTTCCATGCTAAAAATTCCTCTAGGCACATACGCTCTTGCTGGAAAGGATTCCACAAAATGGATAAATCGTAAACTTAAAGACATAGGCGAAGGTCCAGTTGTCTTCGATTCTATTCAGGCCTCTTTAACATGTGAAGATTTATCTGAAATTCTTCATGGCATGGGTTATGTTAGAGCTTATGTAGACTACAAAGTCGTACCCAAAAAAAAGAACAAGGTAAACGTTATATACAACATACATTCAGGTCCTACATATAGAGTAAAAGAAATACGATATGACATCCAAGATGCAGGTGTAGATAGTATGTTACAAAATCTTAGCCCCGAAAAATCCTATATATACCCTGGAATGGTCTTTAATGTCAATGCTCTAGATGACGAGCGTAAACGCATCACATCTTTTTTAAATGACAATGGATATTATCGCTTTCACAAGGATTTTATAACGTTTCAAGCAGATACTATAGCGGGTAGTACATTTATTGACCTTGAACTTGAACTTCATAAGTTTTATAGTGGTGAAAGGGAAGTTCCTCATACTCGCTACATAGTCGAAAGCGTAAGCTATTCTGACAAAGCAAGTGGAGGTAAACTACCACTGAGGAAATCCGTCCTTGAAGAAAGTACAATGATTGAAACGGGCAAACCATTCTCTTCAAGCGACCTACAAAAGACATACGATAGGTTTAGTCGTCTTTCAATAATAAAGTACACCAATATCAAGTTTACAGAAATTCCAGGCGAGGATGAGCTATCTTGTGACATTGATTTAAGTGCAGGAAAAATAAATAGTATTAGCCTGCAGCCTGAAGGGACAAACACCTCAGGAGATTTAGGAGCAGCGCTTTCCTTAACATACGAGAACAAGAATATCTTTCGAGGCGCTGAAACCTTTAGCATAAAACTTCGTGGAGCCTTTGAGGCGATAACGGGCCTTGAGGGCTATCAAAATAGAGATTACGAGGAATACCTCATTGAAGGGACTCTAACTTTTCCAAGGTTTATCATACCATTTTTATCAAAAAATTTTCGCCATCGTTCTACCGCAGTATCTGAAGTAACAGCAAGTTACAACCTGCAGAACCGGCCAGAGTTTCACCGAAGAGTATTTGGGGCAGCATGGAGATACCGCTGGAGCGATGCCTCTAAGAAAAGGAATTTTAGGATTGATTTAATCGATCTTAACTACATCTATATGCCGTGGATATCCTCTACATTTAAAAATGAATATTTAGATGACAATAGTAGCCGCAACTCTATTCTAAAGTACAATTATGAGGACCTCTTTATAATGAGACTAGGCTTTAGTTTATCCATAACAAATGGTCTTTCGGCATATAAAATCAACTTAGAATCAGCAGGTAATCTTCTAGATGGTATAGCTCATGCTCTAGGAACAAGGGTTAACGATGATGGGCAACTAACACTATTCAATATAGCCTTTGCACAATACGTTAAGGGTGACTTTGACTTTACACATTTGTTTCGTATAAGTAAAAAAGATGATTTAGCCTTTCACTTTGGAGTTGGTATAGCCTATCCATATGGAAATAGTAAGGTTTTACCATTTGAAAAACGTTATTTCTCGGGTGGAGCTAATTCCGTTAGAGGCTGGAGCGTAAGAGGTCTAGGCCCTGGTAAATTTAAAGGCACCGACGGCTCTATCGACTTTATCAATCAAACAGGAGATGTAAAACTTGACATTAATCTTGAATATCGACCTTTCCTTTTTTGGAAATTTTTTGGTGCTATATTCATAGATGCCGGCAATATTTGGACTCTGCGCTCTTACCAAGAACAACCTGGAGGACAATTTAAAATATCGGAATTCTATAAACAAATAGCGCTTGCATATGGCATTGGAATAAGGCTGAATTTCGATTATTTTGTGCTCCGCTTCGATATGGGTATGAAGGCAATTAATCCAGCCTATGAAACAAGGGATGAACATTACGCTATTGTTCATCCAGATTTTAGTCGTGATTTTTCATTTCACTTTGCAGTAGGTCTTCCATTCTAACTTGATAGTGGTTACCTATACTTTTTCTAAAGTTTTTTTAAGTTGGAAAACTATAAAACTTCAAATAAAAAGAAAATTTCTCCTTTCCTTGAAGGTTATTTTTTATATTTGTAAACAAAAAAAATTAAATGCTTAAATTCATATCTTTCGGAAGCGGTAGCAGTGGTAACTGTTATTATATTTATACAGAGAACCACGGTTTACTCATTGACGCAGGTATTGGCATTAGAAAATTAAAGCGATATTTTGAGGAATATGGTCTAGATCAAAGTCATATTAAATACATCATTTTAACGCACGATCATGCAGACCATGTCAAGTCTGTTGGCTACATAAGCGATAAATTTTCTATTCCGGTATATGCCACAAAGGAAGTCCATCTTGGGATTAGGCAAAACTATTGCGTTTATAGAAAAGTAAACCCCATAAATGTACGGACAATCAAAAAGAACGAAGAATTTGTTCTTGGTGATTTTATAATCACCCCTTTTGGTGTTCCTCACGATAGTCTTGATAATATTGGGTTTATGATAACAAATGGGGAAACAGTGTTTTGTCTTATGACAGATATAGGTCATGTTACCGAGGAGATGGAGAACTTTATTGGTAAAGCAGAGTATTTAGTAATCGAGGCTAATCATGATGCTGATATGTTAGAAAATGGTCCATATCCAGATTTTCTAAAAGTACGCGTGGCAGGTGATTTTGGACATTTATCAAATGAGCTATGTGCTAAGGCGCTACTAAAGAATGCATCAAAAAAGTTACGCCATGTATGGCTATGCCACCTAAGTGAGGAAAACAACCATCCAGAACTTGCTCGAAAGACAGTTGAACAAATCTTATCTGAGGCCAATCAACTAAACCTTGAGGATTTAAAGATTGATGTTTTAAAAAGAACTACACCAAGCGAAATTTTTA
>JAJQAI010000267.1 GCA_021203915.1 Prevotella sp.
ATAATATAATAACCATTAACAAGGGCTCGATTCCTTGTGGTATAATAGGTGTGCAATGGCTTATGCATGCTCTTACAGATATGGGGCGTGGAGACATCGCATGGCTGCTAGCTACAAATAAAACTTATCCTAGTTGGGGATATATGATAGAAAAAGGAGCTACCACGATATGGGAACTTTGGAATGGTGATACAGCAGATCCAGCAATGAATAGTGGTAATCATGTGATGCTCTTAGGTGATCTTATATCATGGATTTTTGAAGATATAGCAGGAATAAAGCCAGACGAAAAAGCTCCAGGCTTTAAGCATATAATAATGGCGCCAGATTTTTCCACCGACGAGATAGATGATATTGATGCTTCGTACAGTTCTATTTATGGAAAGATAGTAAGTAATTGGAAAAAGGTTAATGGCGTTTTAAATTGGCATGTTCAGATTCCATCTAATACTACAGCAGAGCTACATATGCCAGATGGAGAACTAAAGGAAATAGGCTCTGGTATTTATGATTTAGAAACCCCACTTGAGCTCCCTGATAAGGCAATTATAGTAGATGAATTTCTTTATAAAAACGCACCTTTTCCAGAGTGTCACTCAGCAACGATAGCTGAGACTGACTCTGGAGATCTAGTTGCCACTTATTTTGGTGGAACAAAGGAGCGTAATCCCGATGTAGCAATATGGGTAAGTAGAAAACCAAAGGGATCAAATGTGTGGACACCACCTCAGATGGTGGCCGATGGTGTTTTTTCAGATACCTTACGCAAAGCATGCTGGAATCCCGTAATTTATCAAGTTCCAGGTGGCGAGCTTCAGATATATTTTAAGATTGGAGAAGATGTTGCCCAGTGGACGGGTTGGATCGTAAGAAGCTCTGATGGAGGTAAGACTTGGACTAAGCGGGAGCCCCTGCAAGAGGGATTTTTAGGTCCCGTAAAGAATAAACCCATACTAAGCGATGGCCGTCTTATTGCTCCTACAAGCATTGAAAATGATGGCTGGCGACTTTATTTTGAGTATTCAGACGACATGGGTAAAACCTGGAAAAGGACAGATTTTGTTGAGGCTGATAGCAGTGTGCTTGCAATTCAGCCATCTATAATGAAGCTTAAAGATGGTCGCCTTGCTGCCCTTGCGCGTACCCGTAGTGAACATATAGGTATTACTTATAGCTCTGACAATGGTCTTACATGGTCCAAACTCCGTCTTATCGATACTCCTAATAATAATAGTGGACTCGATGCAATAACCCTTAAAAATGGTACTCAAGTACTTATCTGTAATGAAAAACCCATACCCCATGGTATTAAAAACGGTAAAGGACTTCGTACTCCACTATCCCTTATGATATCTCAAGATGGAGAAACCTGGCATCATTGGATAACCTTAGAGGACTCTCCCGTTAGTCAGTACTCTTATCCATCGATAATACAAACTTCGGATGGACATATTCACTGCATATACACTTGGCGTCGACAAAGAATAAAGCATGTTGAACTCTTAGATGTAGATGCTAATAGCCTTTAAAAAGCTTTTGCTTTAAATAAAAAAATAAGTCTACAAAATGAAGAAGATATTATGCATATTGATAGCGTTTATCTCTTTAGAGGTAAATGCAGCCTTAGAGACTTCCGTAGCCGGATTATACCAAATAGAAGGAAGTGGAAGAATAGTGTATAACTTTAATCAAGGTTGGCGTTTTTATCTAGGGGATGTGGAGAGTGCTTTTGAGGCTCAGTATGATGATTCTTCTTGGCCGATAGTAAACACTCCTCATTCTGTACGCTTAGAGCCTTCCGAAGAAAGTGGCTCTCGCAACTATCAAGGCGTTGCATGGTATAGAAAGCATTTCGAGATTCCTTTAGATATGAAGGATAAGGAGATTTTTGTTCATTTTGAGGCTATAATGGGCAAGCAGGAAATATATGTTGATGGCAAAAAGGTAAAGGAGCACTTAGGTGGTTATACTCCAATTACTATCTGTCTTAGCTCTCTTGGTCTTAAAGCAGGAGACAACTGCGTTATAGCTGTTAAGGCTGATAATAGTGATGACAAAACATTTCCGCCTGGAAAACCTCAGTCTGCCCTTGACTTTTGCTATCATGGAGGAATATATAGAGATGTATGGTTAATAGGAAAGTCTACAGTTAGTATAACCGATGCCGTAGAGGCAAATAAGACCGCAGGTGGTGGGGTGTTCTTACACTATGACGAGATCTCAAAATCGTCAGCTAAAGTATTTATTAACGTTGAATTAGGGAATAATACTTCCTCTTTACAATCCCCAACCGTAACAGCTAAGATTAAAGATAAAAGTGGAAAGCAGGTAGCTCTTTTAAAGGAAAATCTTAAAGTTGGCTCAAAAGATAGCTCCACTGTTATCTTAGAGACTACACTTAAAAATCCACATCTTTGGTCGCCGGAGGATCCATACCTTTATGATGTAGAGATCTTAGTTTCTTTAGGTGGTAAAACTATTGATGGTGGACGGCTTCGTATGGGCATAAGGAAGGCCGAATTTAAAGGCGCGGACGGCTTCTATTTAAATGATGAGCCCTATCATCAGTTTATCGGTGGCAATCGTCATCAAGACTTTGCATACGTTGGGAATGCCCTACCTAATAGTCAACAGTGGCGTGATGCTAAAAGACTTAAAGACGCTGGAATGACGATTGTACGTTGTGCTCACTACCCAATGGACCCTTCATTTATGGATGCTTGTGATGAGCTAGGTCTTTTTGTTATAGTACCTACTCCTGGTTGGCAATATTGGAATAAGGACCCAAATTTTGCCCTCCTTGTTCATGAGAATACAAGGACAATAATTCGTCGTGACAGGAACCACACCTCAGTTCTAATGTGGGAGCCAATACTTAACGAAACTAGATATCCGGAGGACTTTTCCCTAAAGGCTTTGGAGATTACCCGTGAGGAATTCCCTTATCCTGGTCGTCCCGTGGCAGTGGCTGATATGCAGTCAGATGGCGTAAAGGACAACTATGATGTTGTCTATGGTTGGCCCGAGGATATTGGAAAAGAAGATACCCCAAAAGATAAGTGTGTCTTTACGCGTGAGTTTGGAGAGATGGTGGATGACTGGTATGCCCATAATTGTCTTAACCGCGCGGCTCGCTCTTGGGGAGAAAGACCTATGTTAGTGGCAGCCTTATCACTTTGTGATACCTATGGAACGATGTTTGAAGGGCAAAGACAGTTTATTGGTGGATGTCAGTGGCACCCCTTTGATCATCAACGAGGTTACCATCCTGACCCATACTTTGGAGGTATTTATGATGCTTTCCGACAAAAGAAATATGCTTTTGAGATGTTCCGCTCAGAGGCTCGTAACTATGAGCCCATGGTATTTATTGCCAATGAGATGACACAGTTCTCCCCGGAGGATGTCGTTGTATTTTCTTCTTGTGATAGTGTACGCTTAACAGCCTTTGAAGGAGATAAGACTTTAACGCTTCCAATAGTTCACGACCCAAATGGAAAGCCTTGTGCCCCTGCAGTTTTTAAGGGGTTCTGGGATTTTTGGGCTGCTAGAGAATATAGTTATAAACAACGTGATTGGCAACGAGTGTCCTTGCTTGCAGAAGGAATAAAAGATGGTAAGGTTGTAACTACTGAAAAGAAGATGCCTTCCCGTCGTTCTACCAAAATACGTCTATATGCGGATAAATTAGGTCAAGAGCTCACTGCCGATGGAAGTGACTTTATTGTCGTTGTTGCCGAAATAACTGATGACGAGGGAAATGTTAAGCGCCTTGCTAAAGATAACATATTCTTTAGCGTCGAAGGCCCAGGGCTTATCAT
>JAJQAI010000149.1 GCA_021203915.1 Prevotella sp.
GATTATGTTATTGAATTTTGAGACAACTGCGATTTTGTTATTTGTTTTTGGAGTGATGATTCTCAATGTCATTATACTAGTAAATACCAATATTCGCTGAGACTCTAGAAGGCAGGTATAAGTGATTATGCTTGCCTTTTGCTTTTTTTTCTATACTAATAGCGAAATGTTATGTACTTTTTTGAGGAATTTGCCGTTTAATTAAAATAATTAAAGGCTATTTTATTTTAATTTAGGGAATTAAAAGCATTAAAGGGGATTCTAATTGCGGATTTCTGATTAAATTTGCACGCGTGAAAATATTTGTCTATATATAATGAAGAAAATTATACGGCCTTTTGTCATACTTGCATCGGTAATTGTTCTAGTTGCCTCATGTTTAGGGGATGACACTTGGAAATATACATATTACTCAGATACGGCAATAACGGCATTTTCTTTAGGCACTTTAAATCGGTATCTGACTACAACGTCTTCCACGGGTGAAGATAGTATTTATACAGTTGAAGTAACAGGAAGTCTATATAAGTTTTATATAGATCAACTTTCACACGAGATTTATAATCCTGATTCTTTACCAGTAGGTACAGATGCTGAACATGTAGTATGTTCTGTGTCCTCCAAGAACTTAGGCTCGATAGTTATAAAGAATATTGATAGTGACACGCTTAGTTATTTCTCCGTTGAAGATTCTTTAGACTTTACAACACCCAGAGAGTTTCGAGTTTATTCTTCTGATGGTTCAGCTTATCGTAAGTATATGGTAAGCGTAAATGTACACCAAGAATACGCAGATTCCTTTAGATGGGCTCAAGTTGGAGTCTATGAAGATTTCACTTCTCTTAAAGGGATGAAAGCCATAAATCTAGGTGAACATATATTTGTTTTTGGAACCAATGGAGATGAAACTAAAGTTTACTCATCAGAAGTTTCTCCCGCACCATCTTGGACAATATTGTCCACGGATATAACCTTAGATGCCGAGGCATATAAAAATGTTATCTCCTTTGATAATCTTTTGTGGACAATTAGTAACTCTGAACTTGTTTACTCTTTTGATGGGACCTCTTGGTCAAATGCATCAACACTTCCAAGTGAGATAAGCCAATTGCTTGGAGCAGGAACAAAGAAATTATATGCTCTTACAACTTCTGGAGCAATAATGAGTTCTTCTGATATGGGTCTTTCTTGGGAGCAAGACGGAATATTAGCAGATGCATCTAAGATTCCAACTCAAAGCGTGAGTCTAGCTTATGTATCCTCAAAGACTAATGAGGATACAGAGCGCATTATTATTGCCGGTGGTCGCAGTGAAGATATATACCCCGAAGATTCTGTTTCTATGGTGTGGAATAAACTTGAGGAGTATACTTCCCCAGAGGAACAACACTCTTGGTTCCTATGTAATGAGCAGAACGGATATGAACTACCAAGACTTAAGAATATTAGTATGCTCAAATATGGAGAGGTCTTGCTTGCTATGGGTGGTCACGCTCTTGGCACAAGCACAGCTAAATCTTTCTCTAAACTTTATGCAAGTGAGGACTCAGGACTTACTTGGCATGGTGAGACAGACTATAACCTGCCTGAGGATTTTTCCAATGAAGATAGCGATGTCTTTGCATTTGCCATGGATAAAGATAATTATATATGGATAATTTGTGGCGGTAATGGACAAATTTGGCGAGGGAGAATTAACATGATGGGTTGGGCGGAAGACCAAACCTCATTCGTGAAGTAAATGGGCAAAAAATCATCAACCCTCCGAAGTAAATAAATGAAAACCTATGTTATTGGCATATTGACATTCTTGTTACCACTTACAGTTATGGCGCAGGAGGAAGATCAGTATAAGATGGAAATAGGTGTAGCTGCTGGTGTGGTAAGTTACGAGGGTGATTTTAATGGGAGTATACTTAAAGATATGCAACCAATGGCTTCTATCCTTTGGCGTAATATCTTTAATCCATATATGGGCCTAAAGTTGGACCTTTCTTATGGAAAACTAAAGGGGTCTTCTAACGATGCTGAGACATATTACCCGGATTATGACGAACCTGAAAGAGGTGCAAATCCATATGAGTTTAGTAATACACTCATAGATTTATCTCTGACCTACGAATATAATTTTTGGCCCTATGGAACTGGAAAAGATTATCGAGGTGCGAAGAGGTTGACACCATTCGTTTTTTTGGGACTCGGAGCGACATTCGTAACTGGCGGTGGTCAAAATACTTTCACCATGAATGTGCCTATAGGACTAGGAGTAAAGTATAAGATAGGCTCTAGGCTTAATTTAGGTCTTGAATGGGCCATGCATTTTTCTTTGAGTGATAAACTTGATGGCGTAAAAGATCCCTATCGGATACAAAGTTCAGGAATTTTTAAAAATACTGACTGTTATTCGATGCTAAGGCTGACGCTTACATATAGTTTCATGCGTAAATGTTCTGTTTGTAACAAGGATGACTGACAAAAGTATTGATTTAGAACGTGTACCTAGGCACATTGCTATCATTATGGATGGTAATGGCAGATGGGCAACTCAAAAGAACAAACCACGTACCTATGGTCATCAAGCAGGTGTGGATGCTCTTAGAAAAATTACAACAGAGTGTTCAAACTTGGGTGTAAAGTACCTCACTGTGTATACCTTTTCTACTGAGAATTGGAATCGTCCTTCAGATGAGGTAACAGCTTTAATGGGGCTTGTTCTTACCTCCCTAGAGGAAGAATTGTTTATGAAGAACAATATCCGCTTTAGGGTGATAGGGGATTTAGAAAGACTCCCCCAAGATGTTCGTAAGAAACTCGATGAGACAATCCAAAATACTCGGCATAATGATTCAATGACAATGGTTATAGCCCTTAGTTATTCATCCAAATGGGAAATTACTTCCGCCGTAAGAGAAATAGCCTCTAAGGTTAGCTCTAAAGTTTTAAATCCATCTGACATTAATGAAGAAACAGTTTCTCAGCATTTACTTACGAATTTTATGCCAGATCCCGACTTACTTATACGAACAGGCGGAGAACTAAGGATATCGAACTATTTACTTTGGCAGATAGCTTATGCTGAACTATATTTTTGCGATACATATTGGCCAGATTTTAATGAAGAATGTCTTCGTCAAGCAATAGCTAATTATCAGAATCGCCAACGGCGTTTTGGAAAGACCAACGCTCAAGTAAGTCATAAGATTATAACTCAAGATGCTTCAAGATGAACAAGAAAGCGACCAACCTAATACTGTTTCTTTTGTTGCTTTTTAGCTTAGAAGCCCATGCGCAGGAGAAAATCATCAATCCAGATATAACTTATGCTGGAACGCCAAGAACCTGCGTGATTGGTGGTATGGCTGTATCTGGAGTGCAGGGGTATGAAGACTATATGCTTACGGGAATTTCTGGTCTTTCCGTTGGACAAGAAATTGAAGTACCTGGTTCTGATTTAACAGATGCCATAAAACGTTATTGGAAACATGGACTTTTTTCTAAGGCCCAAGTCGCTGCCGATTCAATTGTAGGCAATAAAATATATCTTCATTTTTATCTTGCTCTGCGCCCAAGAGTTTCTACAATAAACTACTCTGGCGTCAAGAAGTCTGAGCGTGAAGATCTTGAGGCGAAGCTAGGTCTACTTAGAGGAAGCCAAATTACTCCTAATATGCTGGACCGTGCAAAGTTATTAGCTAAGAATTATTTTGACGATAAAGGTTACAAGAACGCCGATATAGAGATTTTGCAACGTGATGATGTAACGGGAGAAAACCAAGTTATTCTTGATGTTAATATTGACAAAAAGGATAAGATAAAAG